>DXHF01000549.1 GCA_019113605.1 Candidatus Paenibacillus intestinavium | reverse complement strand
TGTACTTTTCATTGCAAAGTTGGTAATCTAACAATATATGAAAAGTTTAAGTTAATGCTTACGATGTACTTTTCATTACAAAGTGGCTTATCAAGTAGTATATGAAAAGTTTAAGGGGGAGAAATGATGCTGACAGCGAAATATGAAAAGTTACAATCGATTTTGCGAGAAATGCAAAGTGTAGTCGTTGCATTTTCTGGTGGAGTAGATAGTACATTTTTGTTAAAGGCAGCGATAGACACATTAGGTACTGATCATGTTATTGCTGTTACGGCGGATTCCGAAACATATCCTTCAAGTGAACTAGAAGAAGCGAGAGAACTTGCTTCTCTTATTGGCGCTACTCATATCGTCATTGAAACTTCCGAATTAGCGATTCCAGGATATTCAGAGAACAATAAAAATAGATGTTACTTCTGTAAAAGTAGTTTGTTTGATCATATATTACCAATTCTTGAAGAGAAAAATTATAAAAACATTATTTACGGTGTCATTGCGGATGATCAGAATGAACATCGCCCTGGTATGCAGGCTGCCAAGGAACGTGGCGTCAGAGGTCCATTACTGGAGGCTGATCTTTACAAAACAGAAATAAGGGAGTTATCTCAATCCGTTAATCTGCCTACTTGGTCTAAGCCTTCTTTCGCTTGTCTCTCATCGCGTATCGCGTACGGTGAACAGATTACGAATGAAAAATTACAAAAAGTTGATGCTTCTGAACGATATTTGAAGTCATTGGGTATTCGCCAAGTACGCGTCCGTACTCATCAGGAGATTGCCAGAATTGAAGTGGAATTAGCAGATATGGCTATTCTGCTCGAAAATCATGCAGTAATTGTTGCGCAATTGCAGCATTATGGATATAAATATGTCACAATGGATTTATTCGGTTACCAAAGTGGCAGTATGAACAAAGTGCTTGCTCTCTGATCCTCAACGTTGTGAGCAACGATAGAAACCACGATTAGCTAAGGTTTGTATTATTCTTGTTCATAGATGCATATCTGAAAGGAAGATTAACAATGGTTAGGCAATTAGTAATAGGAATTGATCTAGGGACCACGAGTGTTAAAGCATGTGCATTTCAGACCGACGGTCATACTATAGCTGAAGTGGAAGAGATGAATAAGACGGAATATCCTAAGCAAGGGTATGCGCTGCAAGATGTCGAACATATTGAACGTTCTGCCGTATTAGCACTCAAGCGATTAATAGAAAAAGCTAATATTATCGATGGGGAGCTTCTGGCTGTTTCCTTCTCTGCTGCGATGCATTCTCTTGTATGCGTCGATTCTACAGGTAAGGCGATTTCCCCGCTCCTAACATGGGCAGATGGTCGAAGTGTAGAACAAGTACGTGCTTTATCCGATCAAGACAAACAACATTATTATGAGTTAACAGGGACACCTATACATCCTATGACACCTTTTACGAAGTTATTGTGGATGAAAGAAACAAACTATGCTCCTTATAATGAAGCAACATATTTCATGTCTGCAAAGGAATTTATTATTTATAAATGGTTTGGTCAACGTTTGATTGATTACGCGATGGCATCAGCTACGGGGCTATTTAATCCTGTTACATTACAATGGGAGCCTTCATTACTCCAATTAACGAATATCACTAGTGATCAATTGTCTTCAATCGTTGAACCAACTACAATACTTACCGGAATAAGTACAGAAATAGCTCAAGAAGCTGGCATATCTTCAGATGTACCGTTTGTCATTGGTTCGGCAGATGGACAACTTGCCAATCTAGGCAGTGGGGCAATTTTACCAGGTGAAGTTGCTATTTCTGTTGGCACGAGCGGTGCTATCCGTCAATTTACTTCAGCTTTCCAAGTAAGTGAGGCACAATCTACATTTTGCTATTCTTTCAGCAGTGATACTTACATCGTTGGTGGGCCGACAAACAACGGCGGTGTAGTATTGCAATGGACAAAGGATTTACTGCAATATGAGGGTGACTTTGCTGCATTTATCGCTGAGGCAGAACAAGCAGAGATCGGCTCAGAGGGACTTGTATTTCTACCTTATCTCAATGGAGAACGTGCGCCAGTATGGAATCAGGATGCAAAAGGTAATTTCTATGGCTTATCGATCACACATCGTCGTGAACATCTCATTAGAGCTGTATTAGAAGGAATTACGTTAAATCTATATCAAATAGGTAATGCACTTGAACAGTCGATTGGACCTGCGCATAAAGTGTTTGTTAATGGTGGTTTGGCACGCTCTTCGGTATGGCTGCAAATGCTAGCAGATATATTTAATGCCAATATTTATGTTTCAGAAAGCCATAATGGTGCTGCTTGGGGTGCCTCATGGACGGCATTAGTTGCACTGGGACATGCTTCTTCATTCGCGGACATTAAAAACTATATACCTATGAATGAACCAGTGGTTCCGATTGCTGAGAATAGCGAGAAATATAAAGCGATTTATGAAAAGTACATTTCAGTACAGCAAGTCGTTGCACAACTATTTTAACAAGAGTAGCTACTTTTTATTAAATAGTTAATAAAAAGTTTTAGGAGTGATGATGTTGCTAGACGATATTTTGAAAAAAGTACAGAATGGCGAGCTATCCGTTGAAGCAGCGAAGCAACAATTAAGTGCCTTCGAAGATTTGGGGTTTGCTAAAGTTGACCATGACCGCAAGAAAAGACAAGGATTTCCTGAGGTTATCTATGGGGAAGGCAAATCATCCGAACAGATTATTGCAATAGCTAATGCAATGCTACAACGCAAAGATCAAGTACTTATTACACGTATATCTGTCGATAAAGCGAGTGAAGTGCAGCATTCCATTCCACAGTTGGTTTACCATGAGCAAGCGCGGATTCTATATTGGGTGCAAGATTTCCACAAAAAAGATCAGTCGCAACAATATATTGCCATTATTGCAGCAGGTACATCGGATATAGCGGTAGCAGAAGAAGCTGCTGTTACAGCTGAGGTACTTGGTTGCCCAGTACATCGGATATACGATGTTGGCGTCGCTGGCATTCATCGCTTATTGTTCCATGCGGAAGAGATTCAAAATGCAGTAGCGTCTGTTGTCGTTGCAGGCATGGAAGGCGCTTTGCCCAGTGTTGTTGGAGGATTAGTTTCACATCCTGTTATTGCTGTACCAACTAGTGTTGGCTATGGTGCTAATTTCAATGGATTATCCGCATTGTTAACGATGTTAAATTCTTGCGCTTCAGGTATTAGTGTAGTTAATATTGATAACGGTTTTGGTGGAGGATATAATGCCGCTTTAATTCACAAACTGAGCGAGAGAGGTCAACATAATGAAAACACTTTATCTTGATTGTATTACTGGCATCAGCGGAGATATGTTTATTGGAGCGTTAATTGATGCTGGTGCAGACGCGGCATTCATGCAAGAAGAATTGAAAAAACTTAATATCCAAGACGAGTATACATTGTCTTGGGTAAAAGTAATAAAAAATGGTATTACGGGTACCAAATTTGATGTGAATTTGGTGCATGAGCATACACATGATCACGATCACGGACATAGTCACACGCATGAGCATACTCATGCTCACGACCACGGACATAGTCACTCACATGAGCATACACACGATCATGACCACGGTCATAGTCACACGCATGAGCACTCACATGACCATGACCACGCACATAGTCAGACACATGAGCATGCACATGATCACGACCACGGACATAGTCACGCGCACGAGCATACTCATGCTCATGACCACGGTCATAGTCACACACATGATCATGGACATAGTCACGACCACAGTCATGACCATCGCTCATACAAGGATATCGTGCATATGATCGAACAGTCGCAATTGTCTGAAGTTGTGAAGGATACGTCCTTACGCTTGTTCCGCAAAATTGGTGAGGCAGAAGGATTGATTCACGGTCTTCCATTGGAGAAGGTCCATTTCCATGAAGTAGGTGCTGTAGATTCGATCATTGATATTGTTGGTGCAGCCATATTACTAGAACAACTTCAGATTGAGGTTATCAAATCGTCCTCTGTTCCAGTTGGCAACGGCAAGATTCATATTGATCATGGAATATATCCAGTTCCAGCCCCTGCTACACTAGAGATCATGCGCGGCATCCCTATTGAGCAGTCGGATATTCGTTCGGAATTGACGACGCCGACTGGTGCTGCTTTTGTTGCCGTACTTGTTCAAGAATTTTGTAATCTACCGTCGATGAAGATTCAAAACGTTGGTTATGGTGCGGGTACAAAAACATTCCCTAAGCATCCAAATGTACTTAGAGTAATTATTGGAGAGTAGTGGATCAATTGTCGTATATGAAGGGAGTGAATAGGATGGAAAATATTCATCCACCATCGCATGAGCATGTCGATGACCAAATGTATAAGTTAGAAGTCAACCTAGATGATATTCCAGGTGAATGGCTAGGCTATGTGATGGATTTACTTCTTAATAGTGGAGCAAATGATGTATACTACACACCGATATTTATGAAGAAAAATAGGCCAGGTACATTATTACAACTTCTGTGCGCTATAGATAAATTAGAAGCTATGAAAGATATATTGTTTCGCGAAACAACAACGCTTGGCATCCGCTATTACCCATTAACGGTACATCGCTTAGAACGCGCGTATGAGCAAGTAGAAACGCAGTGGGGTACAATCAATGTCAAAAAAGGATTTCACAATGGACAGCTCGTTCAGTGGGCTCCTGAATACGAAGATTGTAGAGCAATTGCGGCATCGTTTCACATTCCACTCAAAGAAGTGTACGCAGCTGCACGAAGGCATGACAGTAGATTAGAGCTAAAGTAGAATTAACTGTAGCTTATATGTAATAGCTTATATGTAATAGCTTACTATTGAAGCGGTAATAGTTAGCCTACCATTAGTAGACATTCAAATAACATTATATCTAGCCTAGATGATGGGTGAAGATATAATGTTTTTTTGTTATTAATTTTGAAGTGTTGACAAATGAATCGAGATAACTTATTATTATCTTAAAGTTAAGATAATAACTTGGTATACGAATTAAGCTTCATTCGCTGCATGTATGTTGTTTATAAATTGTAATGAATGATGAATTTTCAAAGTAGTCGTAATGAATGATGATGTTACATTAAATGCTCACAAATATCTTAAATTAAAGATATGTTCTAGTGATGAATAGCACCAAGCAATACTGAGCACATTTATTAAAATAGAAATATTGGAGGAATTAATTATGAATCAACTAAAAGGTATTCACCATGTAACCGCAATAACAAGTAGTGCAGAGAAAAACTATGAGTTTTTCACTTATGTATTAGGAATGAGACTTGTTAAGAAAACAGTTAACCAAGACGATATCAAAACTTACCATTTATTTTTCGCAGATGATAAAGGCTCTGCTGGTACGGACATGACATTCTTTGATTTTCCTAACATTCAAAAGGGAGTACACGGTAACAATGAAATCTTCAAAACTTCATTCCGTGTGCCAACAGATGCAGCTATCGATTATTGGGTAAAACGATTTGATCGGTTGAATGTGAAGCATGCCGGAATTTCTGAACAATTTGGTAAAAAGACTTTATCATTTGTCGACTTTGATGATCAACAGTATCAATTGATCTCAGATGAGTACAATAGTGGAGTAGAGTCAGGTACTCCTTGGATAAAAGGACCTATACCTCTAGAATTTGCAATCACTGGATTAGGACCTGTTTTCGTAAGAATTAACGATTTCGATTACTTCAAACAAATGTTAGAAAAAGTAATGTTATTTGAGGAAATCGCTTCAGAAGGATCGAATCACTTATTTGAAGTTGGTGAGGGTGGTAATGGTGCTCAAGTTATCGTTGAGCATAATGTAATTCTTCCGCCATCTCGTCAAGGTTTCGGTACGGTCCATCATGCTGCATTCCGTGTAGCGGATCGTGAAGTACTGGATGAATGGACTGAACGTTTTGCTGATTTTGGTTTCCATACATCTGGTTATGTCGATCGTCATTTCTTCGAATCACTGTATGTACGTGTAGCACCACAAATTTTGTTCGAATTCGCAACAGATGGTCCGGGCTTTATGGGTGATGAGGAATATGAAACAGTAGGAGAAAAACTTTCATTACCACCATTCCTTGAAGGTAACCGTGATCAGATCGAAAAGTTAGTAAGACCGATTAATACGATAAGAAGCACGATCGAATTTACGAAAGAATACGAGTGATAATAAATATTCGGTTTATTTTGATGGATAACAATTGTTAGTGTTCATTGTCTAAAGGAGTGAAGCGCATGATTACTATTCAGCCAAAGGATCAAAGCGAACGAGATAATTATAAACTGTTAGTTGGATCGATTATTCCAAGACCAATCGCATTTGTAACGACATTATCAGATGAAGGAATAGTTAATGGGGCGCCGTTCAGCTATTTCAATATTGTCTCATCTAATCCGCCAATGGTGTCTATTGCTGTACAAAGACCAGAAGGACGGTTAAAGGATACAGCTCGTAATATCTATGATCGCAAAGAGTTTGTCGTTCATATCGTTGATGAAGACAATGTTGCTGCGATTAATTCAACTGCAGCTTCGCTACCTCCAGACGAAAGTGAAATAGAGCTCGCTGGATTATCAGCTGTTGCTAGTCGCGTTATTAATGTACCAGGTATTAAGGAAGCGAAAGTTCGAATGGAGTGCAAACTCGTTCATGCGATTCCATTAGGCGGAACCCAAGAAGGGATAGCGGGGTCGGATCTATTCATCGGTGAAGTTGTCATGTTCCATATTGCAGAAGGAATTTATGAAGAAGGTAGAATAGATGCTGCTTCATTGAAAGCTGTGAGTAGATTAGCTGGAGCTAATTATGCTAAAGTTGGCGAAATCTTCACTATTGAAAGACCCCAATGAATTAGCATCAACATCGATATACATTGGCGATTACGTCAAGTAATAATTGTAACAGCCGTTAAAAAGCTCTTGCTAATGACAAGAGCTTTTTTCTTTGTGAAGAATTACAGTGAAATAGATAATACTAATTAGCGGATGCATTACCAAGCTGTAAATGCCGCATAAAAGTTTCAGCAGCTATAGATAGCTTCGTATGATTACGAACTGCAAACCCAATACTACGAGAGGGCAAAGAACTATTAATTTTAAGTTCGAATAACGTACCTCGTTGCAATTCTTCCTGCACAAATGAACGACTGATAAAGGTAGCCCCATAGCCTAATCGCGCAAATTCTGATAATAACTCGATACTGCCTAACTCAATATCCGGAGTAACAGACAGCCCTTTAGCGGCAAACCACTGATCAATGAAAATTCTAGTGCTGCTACCAGGGGATAATAGAATTAAGGGGATCTCAGCAAGCTCCTGTATCGTAATTAAACGAGTGGACCATTGTTGATAAGCTTCGCCAACGACAAAAATATCTTCAAGCTCCACCAGTGTTTGAATATTCAATTCAGAGTCATCGATCGGCATATGAACAAGTGCAAAATCAATTTCACCTTCTTTTACCCGCTTCGTAATTTCGGGAGTTTTCCCACGTGATAAACGAATTCTAATTGTAGGATATTGATGATGAAATGTATTCAGCTGTGGAAGCAGCAGATGCTTAATTAGCGAATCACTTGCACCAATTCGAATTTCACCTACATTAAGCTGTTTGAGATTTTGAAGATGTTTCTGCCCAGAATCAAGCATCGCAAACGATTGCTCGACATATTTCAATAAAGCTTGTCCTTCTTCGGTTAACTCTACACCTTTAGACAACCGATGAAATAATTTAACATCCAATGCCTCTTCCATCTGCTTAATAGCATAGCTGACAGATGGCTGTGTAATATGAAGCTGCTGCGCGGCCTTTGTTAGATTTTTATGCTGCGCAGTATACATGAAAATTCGATACCATTCTAAATTAAACATGTGATATAGAACCTCTCTATGACAGGATGGCGAAAATATGATTTCACTTATTTCAAGTATCTCATTATAATAAGGATATATCAACAACTAGAAGTTCAATCAAGAAGTAGAGTAGACAAAAAGTAGAGCAGATGCTTTCGAAGTAACTTTTTGTTACAAAAGAAGTTTACTCAGAAGAAGTCACAAAAAGTTTTTAGGAGGAATAAAAATGGCAGGGAAGACATTTGGAGAAAATTTTAGAATTACAACGTTTGGGGAATCGCATGGTAAATCAGTAGGGGTTATCGTTGACGGCGTAACACCTGGTGTAGAAATAGATGAAGCTTATATTCAGAAACAAATGGATAGAAGAAAGCCAGGTCAATCTTCTGTTACTACTCCACGTAAAGAATATGATATTATTCAAATTCAATCGGGAGTGTTTGAAGGTAAAACAACAGGAGCGCCGCTTGCAATTATGCTTCACAATCATGATATGAAGTCAGAAGCTTACAGCGAGATTCAACATTCATTCCGACCAGGTCACGCAGACTTTACATATTTACAAAAGTACGGCATTCGCGATCATCGTGGAAGCGGAAGAGCGTCGGGTAGAGAAACAGCTGGTCGTGTAGCGGGTGGTGCGATTGCTCGTAAGTTGCTTGAAAATCGTGGTGTACAAGTTGTAGCTTATACGATTCAGATTGGCGATATTAAAGCAAACTCTTTCAACGAAGACTTTATCGAGCAAAATCCGGTACGTACATGTGATCCTGAAGCAGCGCAGCAAATGATTAGTAAAATCGAGCATCTCGCTTCAGTCGGTGATAGCTGTGGTGGTATTGTAGAATGCCGCATTCGCGGTGTGGATGCAGGACTTGGTGAGCCGGCATTTGATAAATTAGATGCAGAATTAGCTAAAGCAATGCTTTCTATCGGTGCGGTTAAAGGAATCGAATTCGGTGCAGGCTTTGCTGCAGCTAGTATGCTAGGTAGTGAGCATAATGATGCAATGAATAAAGATGGTTTCTTAACAAACAATTCTGGTGGTATTGTCGGAGGAATTAGTACTGGTCAAGAAATCGTTCTTCGTATTAGCGTTAAGCCAACTTCATCAATTTCTGTAACACAGCAAACGATGAACGAGCGTGGCGAAGAAATTGAGATTAAAACTGAAGGTAGACATGATCCATGTATTTGCCCGAGAATTGTGCCAGTCGTTGAAGCAATGGCTTGTCTCGTAGTAGAGGATCTGTACAAGCGTCAAGCGGCAGTACGCTACTAAAAATCGCAAAGTATAAGATTGTATAATATTTTTTTGAACGCCTATGTCCCGATGCGGATATAGGCATTTTTGTCCATTGAACTGGGTAAAAAAAGTTGTTTCGCAAAAATACAATGTTAATAAGTGGAGATATAGTATAAAATGGTAATAATTAGATAGAACAATGATTCACTGATCGTGGCACGTATGCTCTGTAATTGCTGTTGGATGATATAATAACTACTTTTTCAAAACTAGATACCTTGAACTACAAGTATCAATAAAAAGGAGTATCCAATGATGTACGAAAAATTGCAATCCAAAGATACAAGCAGCTTGAAAAATCAAACAAATCCATATCACTCTCAAGAACAGCAAGAGCATATAATCGACCGACCATTTGACATTAACATGATGAGGCGTCTGCAACAAAGTATGGGGAATATGGCGATGCCGCATATGCTGCAAAGTATGTTCTCAGAAAGTAATGACACAGAGTACGAACAGGTAAGAGATGAGATGAATGAACAGAGTTCTACTCCAGAGAATGTACTGAGGAGAATAACTAAGCTAGAAGGAGAGGAACAAGAGAGCCAAGAGGATCAGTTGGAAGCTAAGTCCATATCGGAAATATTAGCGATGGCTCCTGCTTCTTCTACTAGAACGCGCGATGATATGGAACGAGATATTCGGCTTGCCCAGTTAACCGTAGACAAAGTAATTGCAGAAAGTACGAGTTTAGATGAGGTTAGCTCATATTTTCCGTTGCTGCAATTGCGGTTTGGATTGAAAAACATAGAGCTACAAGGAGCAGGGACACCTGATGTACAAGTTGCTCTGGAAATTAACCCTAAGGGTGCTTGTTTGATAAAGAATGCTAACGAGTTTGTTTTGAATAAAGGTGAATCCCATGGCTTACCTGATAAACAAGATGTAACGTTCAAAACAGGACAAAGTTCCTCTGGGCATACATGGGCAACGGAGATGGTAGCGAAACAACTTGGTCCTAATCATCCTCAAGGCTTCGGTCCTACGGAACAACGTGCATTAATGCGACATTTACCTACTAACCGAAAAAACCATCCCGGTGTCGAAAATAGATATATTCGCGGTCATTTGCTTAATGACAGTCTTGGTGGACCAGGTCTTGAACAGAATATGTTTCCAATTACAGAAAGAGCGAACAAGGATCATGAATCCTATGTGGAGAGTACGGTAAAAGATTGGGTCAATAACTTGGGGTATTTTGTATATTATCATGTCGAAGTGAAAAATATTCGAGAAACTTTGGATGTATCATTATATGATGATGCGAACAACTTTGTAGATGCTGATTTACATTGCGAAGCATATGTAATTGCTGTAGATGGTAGTCGCTCTAAGTTGAAGGGCTATATTAATCGTATAATAAAGTCAGAGCATGCTGTTTATCGTATGGTAGCAGATAAGCAAGAAACAACATTAAGTGGAGTTAATGATCCAGATAATTCTCACAAAAAAATAGTTGATAAAAGGTTAGTTGAGCTATCCGTAACGAAAGATAAGGGTGAGAAAGGTTACGATACCGTAATTCCAGAAGTGGCAGATGGAATTATAGAATTTTTTGAAGAGTTTAAGCAATATATTACGAAGGATCAAATCTTCTATTCTACATTGGCTCAATTAATTGAACCTAGATTGAACAAAGTTTCAACGAGCAATCTTAGTTTGGTATTCAAAGCTATCGTTTTGGATTCTAGTGACGGTAAGCAGCAGGTGCAAAATATACAAGGCGTCAACTTTAGCAAGGTTGGTAATTGGAACCATATTACAAATGAGCTTAGTAAAAAGAAAGATGTAATTTCTGATTTGCTCGATAATTTAACGAGCGTTATCGATTTGTACAATGATTTGCAAGAGGATGAAAAACAATTGCTATGTGAAAACGTATATCGCTGTTATGATAGAATGTTACTTAACCGAATGTTAGATGATTATATGGATGTTGATAACAAAATTATAGTTATGGAAAACATGATATATGAACAGGGTATGGAGGATGCTGAGTTCAGATACGAACCCCAGAGTGATAGCTTAGCTTATATGGAAGGCTATAGATCAGTGAATCAGTCGACCAAAAGACAGAAGACAGAAGATTTTGACCAATCAGATGATCAAAACACATAATATTCTTGACATACACCAACAACCCTGTATACAATTGTATACAGGGTTGTTGGTGTATGCATTTGTATACAAACTGCAAAGGGGAAATGTTGAAGTTGAAGGAACAAAGTATATTAAAACCATATTTTAAAGAGACGTGGCGCATTTATTTATCGTCAGTTTTACTACATGCAGTGGCTAGTATCATATTCGCTTGTTTCCCTAAAGTACTCGGAGAATTCGCGGATCAACTATCGTCAGGAGGTTTAATATCGCATGATATTATACGATATAGCTTATTACTACTGCTTATAGGTGCAGGTCACGTACTCATCGGGGGTTACGGACAATATCTGATTATGTATGTTGGCCGACTGTTCGAATATATGACTAGACGTAGACTATTCTCCCATTTTTCTAGTCTGAGCGAGCACTATTATTCCAAAAACGGTACGGGCAAGATGCTGAGTTATTTTATGAATGATGTTACAGGAGTTAGGGAATCCATCTCTATGGGTGTTAACCAACTTGCCACGGGAACAATGCTATTATTTTCATGTATAGGTGCGATGCTCCTTAGTGATATACCGATCTATTTAATTGCAGCAACTGTAGCTCCTTTATTTCTAATTCCATTTGTTGTGACACGTATTGGTCCTGCTATTCGCCAGCGATCGCTGAAAGTGCAACAATCTCTAGCTGCAATGACGGAGTCAGCTGAGGAGCAGTTCGGTGGTATTCGAGTTACAAAGAAATTTGCTGTTGAGCCTCTCATGATCAACCGCTTTGAAGCAACGGTCGACCGGATTCGTGATAATCAACTATCACTTGTACGCATGTCCTCACTTTTCCAAGCGATCATACCTTTTTTAGGCTCAATGTCCTTAATTATTGCGTTAATGCTCGGGGGTTATCTAACGATTACTGGAAAGATCACGCTCGGCAATTTTGTTGCATTAACGCTATATGTTCGTATGCTGATGACACCATTGCAGCAGATTGGTAATGTCATTAATGTTGTGCAAAGATCACGTGCGTCATTGCAGCGGCTGAACGAATTGGTCGCTGTTCAACCAGATATTATTGAATCAGAAGATGCTGTAGATGTCGAGCTAGATCGATTCACGGTACAGATCCAAGATCTTACATTTTCATATCCAGCGGCTTCTCAGCCTGCTTTGCGAGAGATCAATCTTGTCATTGAGCCTGGTATGACTCTTGGCATCGTTGGTCGTACTGGTAGTGGAAAGACAACGCTTGTCAAATTATTGCTGAGAACCTATGAAGCAACTGAGCGTTCAATCCAGATTGGAGGAACGGACATTCGCAACATTAAGCTTAATAGTTTGCGCAGTCAAATAGCTTATGTGCCACAAGATGGATTTCTCTTCAGCACAACGATTGGAGAAAATATTGCTTTCGCCAAACGACAAGCCAAGCAAGAAGAGATAGAAGTAGCCGCACAACAAGCACAAATGTATAACAATATTATGGAGTTCCCTGATCGCTTTGAGACGAAGCTAGGGGAACGTGGTGTCACCTTGTCGGGTGGCCAACGTCAGCGAACGAGTCTTGCGCGAGGATTCATCAAACAGGCTCCACTTATCATATTAGATGATAGTGTCAGCGCTGTAGATTCAGTTACTGAGAATGAAATTTTACAGACGATTCAAGAAGAACGCCACGGTAAGACTACCATTATTATTGCGAACCGAATTAGTTCTTTGAAGCATGCAGACCTTATCATCGTTATGGAAGAAGGGCGAATCATTCAACGAGGCAAGCATGAAGAACTACTGGCGGAGCCAGGACAATACGCTGTGCTTCATGCGATTCAAGAGGAGGGAAGTGCGCATGCCACATTTATCTAATCAGCGAGAGAAGGAACATATTTCACAGCAAGGCAAGAAGCCAAAGCAACAATATCGATCTGCCTTTCGGATTTTGGGTTCCTATGTGGTGCCTCATAGGTTCACATTTTTCTTGGTCGCGATTTGTACCATAATTGCTATTGCTTCGGAATTATTTCAACCTTACTTAGTTAAAATAGTGATCGATGATAATCTAATGTCAGGTAAGAATGAATGGGGTAGTATATTTGTCATCTGCTTAATCTACTTCGGATTGTCGATATCTGGGTTTATATTCACTTATTTGCAAAATAATTTATTGCAGTTCGCAGGACAAAGTATTGTCGCGAAATTTAGAAAGCAATTGTTCGAACATATAACAAAGCTATCCATGTCTTATTTCGATAAAACGTCGAATGGCAGTCTAATCACACATGTATCAAGTGATACCGAAGCTGTGAACCAATTTTTTAGTCAAGTGTTGCACACATTGCTACGTGACGGTCTTACGTTGATTTTTATTTTAATTATGATGTTTCAGTTAGACGGAACTCTAGCAATGTATTGTCTAGTTTTGCTACCGATTATTGCCATCATTGCGATTTCATTTCGTTCTTTTATGCGCAAAACGTATCAGATGGCACGCACACGACTATCCCGTTTGGTTGCGTTCGTAGCAGAAAATTTATCAGGAATGAACTTGATTCAAGTATTTCAACAGCAGAAAGCACAGGCAGAGCAGTTCGAGGAACGGAATAACGCTTATTTTAAGGCTAATATTAGAGAGATACGTACTCATGTTGTTTTTAATAAAACCTTTGATCTTCTAAGTAATCTAAGTATCGCATTTGTAACATGGGTGGGTGGTAATGCAGTTCTCGGTCAAACACTAGAATTTGGAGTATTATATGCATTCATAACTTATATTCGTCAGTTCTTCCAGCCAATTAATGCGATTACTCAACAATGGAACACATTACAATCGGCAACGGTTGCAGTGAATAGGATATGGGGAGTGCTCGATCTGAAGCCAGATATCGCAGATCATTCGCAGCCTAACCTAGTGGACATGGAATCGATACAAGGTCGCATAGATTTCAACCATATCCATTTTACATATGGAAATGGTTCACCGGTCTTCCAGGGACTCGATCTACATATCCGTCCAAGCGAGATGATTGGCATAGTTGGTACAACTGGTGCAGGTAAAAGCTCGCTTATGAGTCTATTATGCAGGTTCTATGATGTACAAGAGGGTAGTATCCACATTGACGGTATTGATATTCGGGAAATGCGACAAGCGCAGCTACACCGAATGGTCGGTCTAGTCCAACAAGAGCCTTATTTGTACGCCGGAAGTATTATTGACAATGTGCGTTTGTTCGATGAAACCATCTCTCGAGAAGCGGTCATAATGGCATGTGAATTCGTTGGTGCGGATCCAATGATACGACGAATGAGCGATAGTTACGATACGAAGCTATCAGAGCGGGGCAGTGGATTGTCAGCAGGCGAACGGCAGCTATTGTCATTTGCCCGAATTATTGTTTTCCGTCCGAGGATTCTTATTTTGGATGAAGCAACTGCAAATCTTGATTCACAGACCGAGCAACTTATTCAACGTGCATTGCATGTTGTCTCTGAAGGGAGAACGACGATGGTCATCGCGCATCGGTTGTCGACCATTATGCATGCCGATCGAATTATCGTGATGCGTCATGGTGAGATTGTCGAGTCAGGGACACATACGGAGCTGCTCGAGATACAAGGATTCTATGAGGAATTGTATCGTCATTCACAAAATGATGCGAAGATAGATGAAATTAAACCAACGGCTAAAGTATTGATCGATGCGGGTAGATAGGGAAAACGTACAACATTATTCCTAACTAAGCTTTGAAGTAACGAAACTAACATACTGAATCCTTTCGCCAATTAACTGACGAAAGGATTTTTTGTTGTAGAAGTATATGCGGTGTAATGATGATTTATTGCATCTCGACACAGAACGTATGTTCTGTGTCGTTAAAAAGGGCATTTTTCATAGAGTGAATATCGTCAGATTACGAAAAATATACGTTGAAAGGTATAATAAAATGTAGTATTAAGTTTATTTGCATTAATATGGAAGTAATGCGATTGAAAGATATTTTGGATATATGAGAACGTTTGTTCTGTTTCGTTGGAGGTAATGATAAAAACTAATATCGGCATTGCATAGGATTGGAATGATGATTAAAGTTCAGCGCGATAGTCATTTGAAAGATACCCATTGAAATGTGAAATAGAAACGCGCGAATCATCTTCGTATAGAGACTCCGTAATATCGCCTTGAATGTCCGCGAAAAAAAGCCTGATAACTCTGGCTATTCTCTTTTTATGTAGGAACATTTGTATCGTTTTCTAAAAGTGAACTGGTAGATCAACTCATCCAACAATAATATATTCATAAAAGAATAGTGTTTTTTTATTTAACGAAAATCGACAAGAACTTATTTAGTCAATATTACTTGGAGCTTCACCGACAGCAATCATTTGCTTTTGCAACCATCCGAGAAATAGGAGGTAATTATGATACGGTTACAGTGATTCGAAGATTATTGTCTTCGTCCTTGTATAAAAGGCACTTGACAATATACCCATACGGGTATATTGTCAAGTTGGGTAGTATATCTCGATAAATTAATTCAACAAAAGAATAAGGAGATGCGGAATATGGTGAAAAAAATTTTAATCATTGGTGGAGTTGCTGGAGGTGCATCTGCAGCAGCGCGTATTCGTCGGATCGATGAAACGGCAGAAATCATTATGTTTGAAAGAGGGCCTCACGTTTCATTTTCTAATTGTTCACTACCATTTCATTTGAGTGGAATTGTAGAAGATAGCAGCAAGCTCGTTCTTATGAATCCGGATAGCTTTGAATCAAAATATAATATAGAAGCTCGAGTGCAGCAAGAAGTCATTTCGATTAATCGTATGGACAAAACGATTACCGTTCAGCATCTAGCTACCGGTGAGATTTACGAAGAAAGCTATGATCATCTAATTTTATCACCTGGGGCACGTCCAATTATACCGAATTTAGATGGGGTCCAATTGCCACATGTGTTTACAGTACGAAACGTAGTGGATATAGAGCGTTTGAATAAATATATACAAAATAATCAAATTAATAATATAGCAGTCATTGGTGGAGGGTTTATCGGTGTAGAAGTAGCAGAGAATTTACGCATTGCAGGACGTAACATATCTCTAGTTGAATTCGCAGACCAAATTATGATGCCGTTCGATTATGATATGGTACAAATTTTACATAAAGAGATGATTGATAAAGGGATAGAACTCATTGTTAGTGATGGGTTGAAGAAAGTAACAGAGGGCTATGTTGAGTTAAATTCGGGTAAAAAAGTTCAGGCTCAAGTGGTTGTGCTTGCCATAGGTGTTCGTCCAGAAACCAGCCTTGCCGAAGAAGCGGGTCTTGAGATAGGTGCACTTGGTGGGATAAAAGTGAATGCCAACTACTTGACTAATGATCCTTCTATATATGCAGTAGGTGATGCAATTGAGGTGTATCATCAATTGCTCCGAAAACCAACGAGACTTGCGCTTGCAGGTCCAGCTCAACGTCAAGCACGTGCAGCAGCAGATCATCTATACGGAATTCCACACCATAACAAAGGAGTGATAGGTTCATCAAGTATTCAAATTTTTGATTTGGTATGTGCATCTACAGGAATAAATGAGAAAACTGCAAATCAAGCAGGTATTGCAGCAGATAGTGTATATATAATTGCTCCAGATAAAGTAGGTCTTATGCCAAATAGTAATCCACTGCATTTAAAATTGGTGTTCGAGATTCCTACGGGGAGAATACTAGGTGCACAAGCCATCGGAAAAGGAAGTGCTGATAAACGCATCGACGTTATTGCAACGATGATTACAATGGGTGGGACATTAGAGGATTTGAAAGAACTAGAGTTAACGTACTCACCGATGTTCAGTACAGCAAAAGATGTTGTTAATCTCGCTGCACTAGTAGCTTTAAACATACTATACGATCGATTTGAACAAGTTCATGTTTCAGATATTCGTGATCTGGTAGATAACAATGGGGTATTTATTGACGTACGCGAAAAAGTGGAATTTGCAAATGGACATTTGGTAAATGCAAAGAACATTCCATTGAGTGAGCTACGAGATCGAATGAATGAAATCCCTTCAGATGTTCCAGTCTATGTTCACTGTCGCTCATCACAAAGAAGCTATAACGCAATAATGGCTTTGAGGAATAGTGGATACGATAATGTTATTAATGTTTCAGGTTCTTTCCTTGGTATTTGTTTGTACGAATATTTCAATGATATTACTACCGGACGTAAACCGATTGTGACGAAGTATAACTTTAAGTAAATTAGTTGTTGACTTTATACCCTGTAGGGTATAATATGAATGTGTAAGAAGGACAACAAATAAAAAAAGAAGGGACTGTGTGCATGACATACGATAGCAAAATCATAAATCGTGTCAAACGTATGGAAGGGCAATTAAGAGGCATTTTACGTATGATGGATGAAGGGAAAAACTGTAAAGAAGTCATTACACAACTCTCAGCAGTAAGATCTGGATTAGATCATACAATTGGTGTCATTGTAAGTGAGAATCTAGTAGATTGCGTACAAAATGCGGAAGGCGATCAATCTAAAATGAATGCGTCTATCCAAGAAGCAGTCAATCTACTCGTAAAAAGCCGATAATCTCGGCTTTATATTTTTAATAAAACAATACCCCTACCAGTATGGGTAAAGGAGAATGAAATGGAAAAGAAAAGAACGACAATTGTATTATTCAGTGGGGACTATGATAAGGCGATGGCTGCATATATTATTGCCAATGGTGCTGCGGCTTATGATCATGAGGTAACAATATTCCACACTTTTTGGGGAATTAATGCAGTGCGTAAACAAGCGCCAGTTGAAGTGAAAAAGGGATTTTTAGAAAAAATGTTTGGTAAGATGATGCCACGTGGTGCTGAAAAGCTAGGTCTTTCCAATATGCAAATGCTTGGTATGGGCCCGAAGATGATAAAGCATGTCATGAAGAAACATAATGCCTTGTCATTAACACAGCTTATTGAAATGGCCCAGGAGCAAGATATTAAGTTAATAACCTGTACGATGACGATGGATTTATTAGGCTTACAAAAAGATGAGTTATTAGATGGTGTCCATTATGCAGGGGTAGCAGCTTATCTTGCTGATGCAGAAAATGGTAATGTCAATCTATTTATCTGATATGACAATGCTTACGTAGAGACTTTTTGTCTTGTAGTAGTCTATCAAGAGGTACCAAAAAAGTTTTAGGAGGAGAAATATGGAGGCTGCAATTGTTATTGGTATACTCATTTTATTTATCATTTGGCGTAAATTGCCAACGAAAGGTGTAACGGCTATTACAGTCCAGCAGCTTAAGGGTATATTAACTGACAAAAATAAAGTGTTTATCGATGTTAGAACGCAAGGTGAATACAGTGGTCGACATATCGCTCAGTTTAAAAATGTTCCACTTGGTTCTGATTTGTCAAAGTTACCTAAAGATAAGGAAATAGTCGTGATTTGCCAAAGTGGGATGCGTAGCAATCAGGCATGTAAACAACTTAAGAAATTAGGGTATGATAAGATTACTAACGTTCGTGGTGGTATGAATGCGTGGAGAGGATGAGGGAAATGAAAGAGATTACCGTACAAGAAGTACAGAAAAGTTTAGAAATCGGGAAAAAATTGAATCTAATTGACGTTCGTGAGGTGGCTGAAGTACAAGAAGGTCACGTTTCTGGAGCGATGAATATTCCGTTAGGTTTACTTGAGTTTCGCCTACATGAGCTAGACAAAAACAAACCATATATTATGATATGTCGTTCGGGCGGACGCAGTGGTCAAGCTACTGACTTTTTAACTTATCATGGCTATGACGCTACCAATATGGTCGGTGGTATGTTGGCCTTTGAAGGTAAAGTTGAACAGTAAAAAAATTTACAGAAAATAATACTCCATAGGGTATTAGGAGGGTTTAAAAATGGCAGTTAAAGCAGATGTTATGTTAGATGCAAAAGGGCTAGCTTGTCCAATGCCTATCGTGAAAACGAAAAAAGCAATGAATGATCTAGAAGAAGGTCAAATTTTAGAAGTGCAAGCGACAGATAAAGGATCTAAAGCTGATCTAGCAGCTTGGTCAGAGACCGTTGGTCACCAATATATTGGTACAACAGAAGATGGTGATGTGTTATATCATTACATTCGTAAATGTTCAAATGATACCATGGTAGAAAAGACACATGAGCAGACCATCGATAATCAAGAGATTGTTACGCGTGCTGCAAATGGTGGATTTATTCTAGATGTACGTGAAGAGGCGGAATATGCATTTGGCCATATCGAAGGTGCAAAATCAGTACCAATGGGAGAACTAGAATCACGCATGAATGAGCTAGATAAAAATCAAGAAATTTATGTCATTTGTCGTACTGGTAAACGCAGTGATCTAGTTGCACAAAAACTTGCAAACCATGGGTTTAAAAACGTGTATAACGTCTTACCAGGTATGGCAAACTGGAATGGCGATTTAACAAAATCGATTTAATATATGAAAGCAAAAATTGTAGTGAGAGAGCTGATTCTCTCACTAAAAAAATAATAAAAATATACCTATGGGGGTAATTAGGGATGACAGTAACGAAATGGACAGCAGCTGATGTTGCTCGTAAAGTAATTGACAATCAATCATTATTCATTTTGGATGTACGTAATGCAGATGCATTTGAAGACTGGAAAATTGAAGGTCATCAATTCGACTATATAAATATTCCTTATTTTGAATTATTAGATGGTGTTGAGGCAATATTACCTCAACTTCCAAAGGACAAAGATATATTAGTTGTCTGTGCTAAAGAAGGTTCCTCGATCATGGTGGCTGATATGTTGAGTGAAGCTGATGCGACCCTATCTGTAAGCTATTTAGCAGGTGGCATGAAATCTTGGAGCAGTTATTTAGAGCCAATAAAAGTAGCTGATCTTTCTGGCAACGGTGAATTATATCAATTTGTTCGACTAGGAAAAGGATGTCTTTCCTATATGGTGATTTCTGAGGGTGAGGCAGCACTCATTGATGCGGTAAGGTTTACTGAAGTATTCACAAGCTTTGCAAAAGAGAAAAATGTGGAAATTAAACACGTATTTGATACGCATCTACATGCCGATCATATTTCAGGTGGACGCTCTATTGCAGAGGCTACAGGTGCAACATACTACTTGCCTTCGAAGGATGCAGCAGAAGTGGTATTCGATTATACACCACTTGAGGATGGATTAACCGTTCAAATAGGTGCATCTAACATTGATGTAGGTGCACTTTACTCACCGGGTCATACGATTGGGTCAACTTCATTTGTAGTAGACGGTAAGTATCTATTAACAGGTGATATTCTATTCATCGATTCGATTGGCCGTCCTGACTTAGCAGGTCTTGCGGAGGATTGGGTAGGCGATCTTCGTGAAACGTTATATCGTCGCTATAGAGAGCTTGCAGAGGACTTAATTGTTCTACCCGCACATTTTATGATCATCGATGAATTGAATGAAGACGGTACTGTTGCAAAACGATTAGGTGATTTACTCGCTGAAAATCATGGTTTGAATATTGAAGATGAGAGTGAATTCCGTAGTATTGTAACCGATCATTTACCACCACAACCAAATGCATATCAACAAATTCGTCAAGTGAATATGGGTAAAATCACTCCAGATTATGATGAACAAACCGAGATGGAAATTGGTCCAAACCGTTGTGCAGTACGTTAATTAACTTAGATGAAATAAATAGCATACAAAAAACGAAATGAGGTTATTCACAATGAAAATAGAAAAAGTAGTAGACGCAAAAGGATTGGCATGTCCTATGCCAATCGTTAGAACAAAAAAGGCAATGGATTCCATTGCTTCAGGTGAAATCGTAGAGATTCATGCGACTGATAAAGGTGCATGTGCAGATTTTCCAGCGTGGGCAAATGCAGGCGGACATACCATATTAGAACAAACCGAAGACGCTGGCGTATTCAAATTTTATATTAAGAAAGCTTAATTATGTTGTGTTGGCGGGTTTTCGATCATCGAAGCCCGCCATCGTTATTAGAAAGAAGGGTAAAGTATGGATATTACATTTATTGTTGTCATATTTTTAATTGGTTTCATCGGATCTTTCGTATCAGGAATGCTGGGCGTTGGAGGGTCGATTATTAAGTATCCAATGCTTCTATATATCCCGCCACTATTTGGAATAGTTGCCTTTTCAGCGCATCAGGTTTCAGGTATTAGTGCGGTACAAGTATTGTTTGCCTCGATTGCTGGTGTTTGGGCTTATCGTAAAGGTGGTTACCTCAATAAGTCACTTATTATCTATATGGGAGGTTCTATTTTACTTGGAAGCTTTATTGGTAGCTTTGGTTCGTCGTATTTATCAGAGCAGTCTGTAAATGTTGTATATGGAATACTCGCAACAATAGCGGCAATCATGATGTTTGTACCAAAAAAACAAATCGATGATATTCCATTAGATCAAGTAACATTTAATAAAACATTAGCCGTAATTTTAGCGTTAATTGTTGGTGTAGGGTCTGGTATTGTTGGAGCTGCAGGGGGGTTTTTACTAGTGCCCATTATGCTGGTTGTGCTTAAAATTCCAACAAGAATGACGATTGCTACAAGTTTAGCCATTACATTTATCTCTTCTATCGGTGGAAGTATTGGTAAATTAATGACTGGACAAGTTGATTATTGGCCAGCTTTGATTATGATTGTTGCGAGTCTACTTGCAGCGCCACTTGGTGCTAAAGTTGGTAAAACATTAAATACGAAGGCTTTACAAGCCATCTTAGCGATATTGATTCTAGCAACTGCAATTAAAATATGGATTGATTTATTGTAAAATGATCTAAAAAATGTAAAGGCTACAAAGTAAGCTAGGATACCATCCCCAACTTATTAAGGAGGAGATGGTATCCTAGCTTATTTTCCTTCCACAGTCTACAGCCCAATTTGCAATCCTTTACTTAGTCAACTGCATAGGCTATAAGGTAAGCACTAAGATATGAGGGAGTGTGAGTATGTACAGAAATTCATGCAATCATTATCAATGGCGTAATTATATTAACGACAATTCATGCATTCATTGGAATAATCAATATTACAATTACAATCAAAATAACACGAATCCGTATATTCGAAATATTATGTTAACAGATTATGGACCAAGACCATTTGTAGTCAACATTGACCAAGCTACTAAGCAAAACAATAATTACCGAACCGTTTTATGGACAGGGGAACATTTTCAATTGACCCTAATGAGTATTGATGTTGGGGATGACATTGGTTTAGAAGTTCATCCCACAACAGATCAATTCATTCGTATTGAACAAGGGCATGGACTTGTTCAAATGGGTGATCGTAAAGATAACTTGTATTTTCATGAGATGGTCAGTGATGACGATGTAATGATGATACCTGCTGGAATGTGGCACAACGTAACGAATATGGGCAACTCACCACTTAAAATAAACGTTATCTATGCTCCACCTGAGCATCCATATGGCACAATTCAAGAAACAAAAGCAATAGCCCAACTGAGCAATGAATAGGACGTCTTAGAGTTCATTATTCCACAAATGGGCTCATTCACAGATTTGGATTGAAATTGCTATGTAGCTTCAGAAATGCCAATGAATTACGCTATAACATTTCAGAAAGATATTGTCTGAGGACAACAACATATATGGATAAGAAGTCTTGCATAGCAAGGCTTTTTATTTAAGTAGGAGAAACAGACGTTTTCGAAGGACAAGTACATATATAATATCGATTTTCTGGTAACGATAAAAAATAGTCAGTATAGAACCAATGAAAAATATCCTTTAGATCAAATATTTTTCATTTATTACCTTAATTCTATGAAATCACTAAGTTCGTCAATAATATATACGACATGAACAGATGCAATGATTAACAAATGTTGCAACATTCAATTTTTAACTTGTATGACTATATGCCAGGATAGATAGGGTGTAAAAAAGCAGCCATTAGATAAATAGATAAAAGGAATGTCGTAGTAAAGTTAGACAGTGGGAAGAACATTTTAACCAGTATTACTAATTAGCGACACTACTTTTACACAAAACTCGTATTTTGTACATATGTATGTAAGTTGATATTAAGCCTCTATATTATTGGATTTATATAGTTCATCAAGCTTTCCGGAACCTTCAGCGGGATAACGAGCTGGTGCTCCGCGCTGCCGTCTTTGGCACTGCTTACATACAGAATTAACATCATATTGGGCTGAGATGCGTGCTCGAAGCTTACGTCAAACTTGAATCTTCCCCATTCGGGTGCACCCACATCAGTCATTTCATGTCCTTCTGCTAGTAGGTTATGACCGTCCTCCAACACCCAACTGAACGCTGCTTCGAAAACTCGGGATTCGCCTTCAACAGTAAACGTAGGACCTAATTTTTCATCAGCTCGAGGGGTGTATAAACGAAATGCATCATTCTCCACTACAACAATCGGAACGATTTCGCCTGATTTAGGATTAATGCGTACAGTTACCGGTTGATCAATATATTGAAAATTTACTATCTCCACCAGCCAGAACTCATTGCCTTCATCTAGCTTCGCTTGCTTAACTGCCCAAGGACCATTCACCTCTGTTTGCGCGTTAAGAGCAATCCGAATGGCTTCTGCCCGATTAACCGTAGCATCCACTGCATTCTCATCATCAAGCAATAAAATTTTCACTGCAGTAGCTTGACCAGGATATGATTCCGCTACTATTCCAGTATGCCATGCTTCCACCTGTGCACCAATAGTCATTTTGTCAAGTGTCACCACTTCTCCGCTCTTACTCAGAAGCTCAGTCTGATCATCAATTCGGAACGAAATAGCAACTACATAAGATTCCAAACCCTTGTCTACGAAGGTGGTAATGAGCAAGCTATTATTACTGCTTTGAATAATTTCTCCCCTGTCGATCGCTTTCACTGCCTGAACATCATTCTGAATAGGGGGCTGATTATCTGTCCCCTGTTTGTTGTTCGTATCACCTCTCCCACAAGCTGCTATCAGCAGTATCGCACATAGCATTGTCAGATGGAGAACTCTTTTTCTAATTGTCATTATGATCAACACCCACTATTCAGTATAGTTTTCTTCTGTTTTCCTACTCAATCTTTGCTTTAGTTACATATTGAACGCCTCTTTCGTTATTGTGATTTGTTCTTGTGAAACGAATCTCAGTGTAACGGAGGGCATTTTTTGCTCAAGCTCAAATTATTTCATTACAGGAATGGCTCCTTATCATTATGACGAAGCATTGATCAAAAATGTTTCATTAGTAAACCATTTCGTTCCTATCATATTGCATATTATGGGCTATAAATTAGGGGTGAATACTCATGAATTAAGAGCCGCGACGAGCGATGAACAGTAAACCGATTGAAATAATAATGGTACATGTCTAAGTCCAATCAGTATTATTTCTACTAACAAATCTAAACTTATAATTAGATTTTGTCCCCCATCGCTTAGGCCACTTGCATCTGGTCCTGCGGATAGTAAGATTCCTTCATCTTTATGTTCCTTGTCTGCGATCAGCCTTTTGTGATCTTTCAAGTGTTATTAAATCTTCTTGGTCAGCCTGATCTATCGAAAACTCAACATCCTCAACTTTATTAATAGGAAATTGGTTTATGGTTTATACATTCTCAAACAAATAAGAACCTTACGTGTAAGGTTCTTATACAAATTATTGATTATCCTCTTAATTGTTCATACTTAATATATCTAATTATCCCTTTTTTGTCCTTGTATACGTGACTCTTGTAGTGTCCTCTTAATAGATTCATATTAAGGTTTTCCTTTAAGTAGTCACCATCTTTTTTCTGTGAATCTGCAAGTGATTCTTTATCATTGATTCGCCACCATTCGATTGATTGAGATTGGCATATGTCTTCTTTTGTTTGTGCTGCAACTTGTTCTTTTACGTCAAAACATACATTGCTTTGTATGTAGTAACTGCTACCGTCGAGATTTTCGACGCGGATTGTCACTTCTGAGAATTGATGTTGCCCTCCTCTAATCGTGTCAGCATGTACCTTTTCGCCTAATTGTAAAGTGAGTGAGTTAATAGTCGGTAAACTCGATGTGCTACTGCAAGCAGGCATAACACTAAGTGTGCTAACCACTAGTAAATATAGAAACATTTTTTTGATCATATTTTTTACCCCCAACAACTATTATACAATATTTATCTATTTGCTATATATATCGGAAAAATACTATTGATGATTAATAGCCTACTGATATATGTTCTTTCTTTCACATGAATATTAATAATTGACTTCTTTTGTTACGCCGATCAGATGCGTGTAGCTCCCGCCCATAACATTTTCTACGCTTTTTCTTCCTAGTCGGTCAGCCTCTCCTTTAGAGCAAATCGGTTAACCATATATGTTGTTGTCCTCCGACATTTGTTGCGTGTATTGTCGGCAAACAACAATTTATATCGTTATAAAACAAGAACTTATTTAGTTAACCGAATCCTCCCTTCATTCATCATATAACAAAGGCTGATCACCATATTTTGTACTTGAGCTATGTTTAATCCCATTTTAAGCAATTTTAATCCAAATCTATGCTTAAACCCAGTTGCGGTACAATGAAATCTATTTCCTTTATCATCAATTATCTATGTTCTTTCAGAAAAAGATCTGAATTTTTTTCACAGGTAATTTTAGCTCCATGATGAGTGAGGACTAATTTGTTTTACTATAATTCCGCTGACATAACATTATATATTCCAATATCAAGCATTTTATCGTTTGTCCAGTATACTCCTCCTGATTGTCCGTCAAACTTTACATCTTCTGTGCCAGTATATATTGAAAGAAAATAAATTCTTAGACTGTCGCTGTTTTGTTGATCTAAAATACCCAATAGTTGAAGAACAGGTCATTAAATTTTCTTCCTCAAGATTTCGTCAACTAACCAGAATATAAGTGCGGCTATTATTGTTACTACAACAATAAATAAACTCTTCTCAAATAAGAAGAAAGAAATCACTAATCCAGCTAATAAACCAAATATACTATGAATAAGTAATGCCACTATATTTCTTGGTTTTCCGTTTAAACTTTTTGTTAGATAATCAGATAAGAAAGATACAGGTACCCCAATGAGAAGTACAAATGGAAAAGCACCCGTAAAAAGAACTCCAATAGCTAATAAACTTGAGCCTTCTGTTATCGCAAAAAGAATAGTAAGCAATATTGCTATGAACAAAGTAGTTAAAATAAACCCTAGAAATTTCCTTAAAAATATCAAAATGCCCCTCCTTATATTAAATAAGCTTCTCGGCAATTTCTTTCCGTTGCAGACTCTAACTTTTCGGCCCGAATATTTAATAGTCTCTCTGCATTCGCTAAGGATGATGGGACAAGGAATTCCTTGTCCCAGCTAATGCGTCTTCCTCCTACTTCGGTAGGGTTTTTAGTACTTTATTTTCTTTTAGCAGTATAATCATCATAAAAAATGTGACTTCCACATTCTTCATTTTGTTGAGGTGCCGCCATAGCTGCCGTAGACGTATGTTAACCTTCAGTAATTGGAGGTGAACCGACTGATGAAGAACCAAAAAGGTATCATCATCGCTATAATTGCTGTAATTGCACTGGCTGGCATTCCGTTATTAAGTATATCTTCAGTAATATAATTAACTACAGTTATAGTTTGCGTTTCACTGATCTTACTGGTCCTATTTTTGAGAAAAAGGGTAAAAAACAAACTAATTCTTGGCCATTTAGGAGTTGTTATATTATTTATTACTATGGATAATTTACTTTGTCAGTAAAAAAAAAAGAATGCAACTTTGATCGTTCATCTCGAATTATCAAACAGCATCCCAAGTATATAATGATTATTAATGACATTTGACGAATCATTTAAAGTCTCTTATAAAATCTTCAATTGTTATATTATGTTCGGGTTCATCACCAAATTTCTCTATGTACAGAGAACCAAAGCCTTGGAATTTCCACGCTCCATCTTCCTTAACCATATAGACTTCCAACTTCAATTCTCGACCCAATGCATAGGCTATATTCGCTGAATAATTAAAAATGAGTTCATTCGATAGTTCGTTTAGGTATACATCGCTCACACCCCAATAGGCCGCGCGCTCATAACTCAATCTGTTTTCTTGTAAGTAACGGAAACTATCCCTTTCAAATGCCTTTTCACTTATATTCTCTAATAGCAATTCCCAACCTTTTCGGTCTGTATCAATAACTGCTTGATTATCACCAACCTCAAAAAATAAAATTATATCCAACACTTTAGCTTGTTCTTCTGCCAATGCCATTATATCTTCTTGTGACACCGCTATATTGATTTCTGAATTGACAGTACCTTCTTTAATAGTATAGTTATTATTTTGACTACTTGTATTTGTACAAGCGGATAAAATTGCAATTGCTCCGATTAGAAACAAGACTTTACAAAGTGGTACTAAGCCATTGCGCTTTTTGATTATGCTTAATACATTTAAAAACCTTTGTTTCATGCATGTTTCCCTCCCGAAAATTTTGTTGTTAATGCTACTTGACTATTATCTTTATTTTGCATAGCCGACAAAATAGCTTCACATTAGCGATTTTAATAATACTTCATCTTACTGCATAGGCATCCATGCTACTTTCCATATTCCGTTCTTGTTTCTAACGAGCTGAAATCCTTTCTCTTCCTCCCTATTGCCGTTCCCTTTGGAGATAGGAATGAGCGCAGAGTCCCCGTCGAGCTCTTCTGTAAGCCCATAGATTTGTTTAAGCTCCACCCACATTTGCTTGGATCGCTCCATCCCTTCTTGAGCGCGCGAGATGTCGTTTATATAGCTATTATAGGATGGTACTTCGTGATCTGGATCCTTGATGAAGAGTGCATATTCCGTATCCAGATCTCCCGATTCCGATGCCTTCACATAGAACTTAAAAACGTCGAGCGGCGAAAGTCCGCGAAGCAGCTCGTCATCTTTTTTCTCCGCAAACAGGTCGTACAGTTCCTCCAATTCTGTCGAAGAAAACGACCAATGCTCGGAAAAGGCTGGCGTAATCATCCCGCAGCCCTCGCACTCTGTCCGCACGAACTTGTCGCTTTGCCATGTAAACAGCGTCTCGGTCATTTTTCCTTTGTCCATGTCATAGTAACGGTTCTTGAAGGAAGTGTTGTCCATTTTTTCGTAGAGAATAGAGTAGTTGCTGTCTACCGTAAATAAATCACGATGAACGACGGCAATACCCTCGGGTTTAAGTGAGTACAGATTATAGATAAAACCGTTGGAGGATAAATATTGACCGATCGAAAAATCCAGAAACCCATCGTTGTTGTAATCATCGAATGCGATGTCGAATGTACGATTCTTTTCAAAAATGAGACCTTCTCCCCCAAATGTTGAATTCAAATCTAATGTATGAATCAGCGTTCCGTCTTCCGCAGCCAGC
Organism: Candidatus Paenibacillus intestinavium; assembly: GCA_019113605.1. Classification (GTDB taxonomy): domain Bacteria; phylum Bacillota; class Bacilli; order Paenibacillales; family Paenibacillaceae; genus Pristimantibacillus; species Pristimantibacillus intestinavium. Next base: position 2,662 of record DXHF01000549.1, on the reverse strand, counting down.
TCCAACTGGAAATCTCCCTCCCAGTAAGCGCCGGCGTATGGTCCGGGCTCATTCTCCTCCTTCAATCCTCCAGACATCATACGGACAGTAAGCTGTTCCTTACTACCATTGCGGTCGTAATCAATGTCCGATTTAGTGAGAATTGTCGTTGTGTCCACCGCTATATCCTTCGACGGCTCGACTTCCAAATTGTTTTGGCAGGCTGTAGACAGCAGGAATGCTAATGTACTTATTACTATTAGAGCTCTACGCATTACGCTCCCCCTTGTTAAAAAAAGTTTTGAAGTTTAGGATGTTCCTCTTCCTTAACTTACAAAAAGTCATATTCAATTAGACGTAGAACCAATTGGAATTGTTGCAAATGATTGTTAATTTCATAACCATTTAACTTTTGTCTTAAGGCAACAAGTGTATCTTCTAATTCACTTTGCTTTGGTACTTAATCAATATATTTTAGCCGATCATTATTTTAAAGCGGTGATTTTTTAGACAGAAGACGGATCCAGTTCTCATTTTCCTTTTGAACTGTGAAGGTGATATTTTTTGCTACACATGCTCGCTTATTTGGATTTTTAGGGGCTAATCTTTTTTGATTTTTCACCATAACTTAAACACACCTTTTCCGTTTATTTCAATAGTTTATGCGTAAAATCGGAAAAGTAACCGAAAAAAAGAGAAAGCAATAATACAATCGCTTTCTCTTTTCATATATTTTATTTCGCTCGTCTAATTACGTCCATGTCGTTGGATTTCATTCTTCCAATTGAGCGTTCCATGTTAATTGTTGTTGGCCGTTTATTCGGATTTCTAGGAGGCACAGTGTTGTGACGGGAAGCCAGGTTTGTTTGTTTATTTCGTTGTGGTTTTAAAGGTGACTCAACTGACATATCTTCCACTCTCCTTTCACTGTTGGCTTTATCATATCATATGTATCAATGTATTTCCATCTTATTCTCTTGACTCTGACTCATCATCGATTTCAATATTATGAGACAATAAATCATCTTCGTTAGCTTTTAACCATAAATCGAACGTGTATAACAGATTTAACATTAGAGAAGCATCAGCGCCTGTTACCTCACTTTTTTTCCTCGAACTAACAAGAAAGATCAAATTATAATACTCCCCAAAGTAAGGGAATAACACAGAGGAGCAATCACTTTCAATTATTTCAATATTTTCTCCTTCAAGGATCGTCTTGATACCCTGACTACTTCTCATTCCAACTCCCCTCAAAGAGAGGTTGTGATCCTTCATAATTTCATTGTAGGCAGCTGTTACATTCTCTTTAAACTCCCTCTCAATAGGAGAAGACTCTACCATATAAGAATAGACATCAAGCTGGAACGATGATGCAAAGCTTCTTAAATATGCAAGAACTGATTCTTCATATTTTTCAGCAGTGAACTGGAACTCATCCATATGCCAGTCCGACATGTTTTTTGGCACTATTTGATTTACTTTAATGAGCTTTTCACTAAGCTCAATAAACGTTCCCCGATTTTTATTGATACTTTCAACTAACCCTTCCTGCTTTAATTCATTCGACATGAACTTCGTAATATCAGGCGTTTGAAAAACGAATAGATCAATGATAACTACACTTATCACTAGAGCGATCAAATGCTGAAGGTTTTCTCCCACATCGGGAAATACACCAAATAACCATAAAAAGAAGGACGATGCAACAACTACACCGTAATATATTTTTCTAATAGCTATGCGATGCTTCAGATAAAACTCTCGACTCCAAATATATAGACCTATGCTGAATGCGATCCCTACTAAAAATATGATGAATATGAAAACCATATACCAGGTTGCTACCAATCGTATACCTCCTTTTTTTTCCATTATACTTCATAATCTTTACTCCTTCACTATTCATTTTTTTCAAGATCGGGCTGCCGAATATGCCAAAGGCTGATCATCAATAATCTGATGATCAGCCTTTGGCACCCACTTTTCTAACTTGTTAATTTTGATAACTGCATATACTAAATTATTTTAGTTCAAAAGAGTTAATTGTTTTTTTGGCAAGTGCGGCCGCCTCAAGCAGCTCCAATGTTTTACAGTATTCCTTCTTAATCTCTCCGTCCATCATTTCTAGGTCATCCTCTAAATAATCGACCACGCTTACATCTTGAAACCAATCCCCCGGTTCTGACTCAGGCTGGCTAACATTTTTCCAGGCATGCTCAATTTTTGGACTGTAAAATTTCCGCGCTCCCTTGCGAAGTCGGCACGCATATAACCTTAATGGATAAGTAATCCCCGGTAGACCTTCATTAACATTATTGAATACATGCGGCCAATAATCTTTCCTTGATCCGGTATGCGGATGGCTTTTCGCCCAATCTAGTGACTGTCTATGAAAGCTCGTATTTTTAAACAAAACGGCATACAGCGCTTTGCCAAGTGAAATTCGTTCATGGAGAGACTGGAATTGGTGAAGAGTCTGTCCCTTTACATAATTACCCCCCGAAGGGAAAATAACTTGATTCAGAGGCAGCCAGTTCTGAAGATGAAATCCAATGTTGTTGAATATTTCTTTTTGAAAATGGGGATTTTGAACGACCCTTTGTTCTAGGTAGCTTAGTTCATTGATAACTAACGCTATACACAGTATGTACGTATCCCGTACTTTCCAAAAATAGTTCCA
>DXHF01000548.1 GCA_019113605.1 Candidatus Paenibacillus intestinavium | reverse complement strand
CGATAATATCATCGTTAAGTAAGGTGTCATCGATATCAATTGCAATTAATTTGTACATAGTTGTCAAAAAACTCCCTTCAGACTGCTGTTTATAGTACGAGTTCAAAAAGCAGGCTTTTTGAACAACCTTTTATAGCTAGTATGATTGTATCGAAAACAATCTGGAACTACAAGGAGAAACATACATGGAATCAAATGAACAAAGAGTAAAGCGCTCAAATAAAGACTCAAGTAAATATGTGGCGATTATTGTTGTTATCGCATTAGTAGCAGGGTTTTGGGGTGGACAAGCATGGACAAAGCGTCATTATTCGGTAATGGAAGCTGATGGTTTTAATTTGCTGCAAGCCTCGTATAGTAAAATTCAAGATAGCTATTTGTATGGCGCGAACAGCGGTGAGCTTATTGATGGTGCTATTGCCGGGATGGTAAGTTCATTAGGTGACCAATATTCACAATACTTGGCCAATGAAGCAGGAGAAAGCTATGCAGATTCTTACAATAGTAACTTCTATGGAATAGGCGCTGAAGTGCAGCAAGCAGATGGGAAATATTTTATTAGTACATTAGTGAAAGATATGCCAGCTGAAAAAGTTGGATTAAAGCCTGCAGATCAAATTGTAACGGTGGATCAGCAATCAATCGAAGGTAATACATTCAACGAACTGCTTAGTAAAATTCGTGGTAAAAAAGGAACGAGTGTAGTAATCGGAATAAAGCGTGGGGCGACGGAGCAAATTACAGAGTTCAATATTGAACGAGCTGAAATTCCAGTCCATACGGTTAGTTCGAAGCAGCTTGATAATAATATTGGGATGATCGCTATATCTCGGTTTTCAGAAGCAACAGATGAGGAGTTCAAAGAAGCATTAGCTAGTTTAATGAATGCTGGAGAGATGAAAGGTTTAATTATTGACTTACGTTCAAATCCTGGTGGATTATTGAACCAGACGGTTGAGATCGCGAATCTACTTGTTCCTAAAGGGAAAAAAATTCTTGATGTTGTATATAAAAATGATGAGAAGACGATAAGCTTCGTATCTAAGCAAGCCAAACCTTTTACGATTCCGATTGCTGTAATTGTGAATGAATACTCTGCGAGTGCAAGTGAAGTACTGGCTGCAGCGTTAAAGGATTCAGCTGATGCACATATTGTTGGTGTAACAACGTACGGCAAAGGCGTTGTGCAAACCTATGAACAATTCCGCTCAGGCTCAGTACTTGTGTTGACTGAAGCAGAGTGGAAAACGCCGAGTGGAAGCGGAATTCATAAAATAGGTGTCGAACCAACAGATGTCGTTGAATTGCCTGAATATGTGAACTTGCATCCTATAAGTGCTGGAATAGAGCTTAAGCTTAATAGCTTTGGTGATGATGTCATTGCATTGCAAAAATTGCTTCTAGCAGTTGGTTATGCACCGTCAGACAACGGATTATATGACGAGGCAACAATGGAAGCAGTGAAGCAATATGAGTCGGCCAAAGGAATAGATGTCAACGGAGTATATACTGATGAAGTAGGAAATTTATTAGTTGAAGACATTCGAAACCTACTACAAGCGAATGATACTCAATTGAAAAAGGCAGAGGATTTGTTGAGAAAATAATGATGTTAATTTAATACATCTATTGCTAGTTCATGCAAGGTATGATAATATGATTTATATTGATATTAAGACCTTAGTCACAGCCAACAATTAGGCTTTAGTTAATTCAATTGCCGTAAATTGGGTTGTGACTTTTTGTGAATACAGGGACTTAGTAAATACTTATAAGGTGGTAACGACTTTGGAACAAGGTATCGTTAAATGGTTTAATGCAGAAAAAGGTTTTGGCTTCATTTCAGTTGAAGGTGGAAGCGATGTATTCGTTCACTTCAGCGCTATCGTAAGCGAAGGCTTCAAGTCTTTGGATGAAGGCGACCGTGTAGAATTCAATATTGTACAAGGTAACCGTGGTCCTCAAGCAGAAAACGTTGTAAAACTTTAATTTTACGCGTTAGCTTGAAAAAGATGTCTGATCTCATTCTTCGGAATGAATCAGGCATCTTTTTTTTGTTGTCTGCAGCATTCGAGCACACAAATTAGGAATTTATAAGTTGACATTATCGCTGATAATCATTATCATCATAAGTATTGAGATTGATTATCAGTGTGGGTGGTGGGTTGCTTATGAAAATTAAGTATTGCAAGCGGAGCTTAGAACAAGGCTTGAAACCAGTGTACAAGAGTATGAAGAAGAAGTATCCTGAACTGAAGCAGAAGAAAACAGGCTGTCTCGGTCAATGTAAGTCTTGTCGATCTGGATGCTTTGTTATGATTAAATCGCAGCCCATCATCGAAGCTACTCCTGATATGTTATATAAGCGGCTTAAAAAAATCGTAGGCTAGAGGGGAAGTTAAAAAAGTCCGACTGTGATCACGATGTATTTCAGGGTAGCGTAGTCGGCGGCGAATATGCCCTCCATCGAAAGCCTGCGTGTGCTCGTGTACCAATAACGTACACTGTGCTACTCGTTTCCGCTGAAGTGCATCTTCTTGGTGCTGACAGCCGAACTTTTTTAACCTTCATTGGAATGGTAGTTAATAAAGTCCGACAATGATTGCGCAAGGGCGCTGGCTTTGCCAGCTGCTTGTGCTTCGAAGTTGGTGAAAATTGATTCTATACTTTGCTTATCCTCATTTCTATGTTAGAATGATTACAAATAAGAAATGCGAGGTGCACATTTTATGAATGATAATTTAGCAAAAGCACTTAATGATCAAATGAACTTTGAATTTTATTCCGCTCATGTATACCTTGCTATGGCTGCACATTGCTCAGCAGATAATGTTGATGGCTTCGCAAACTTTTTCCTTGTGCAAGCGGAAGAGGAGCGTTTTCACGGTATGAAAATTTATAAATTTTTGAATGATCGTGGACGT
>DXHF01000547.1 GCA_019113605.1 Candidatus Paenibacillus intestinavium | reverse complement strand
AAGTCAATGTGTAATCTACTATAATGATTGTCCAACTAATATACAAGCTTGTAAAATATGCGAAAGTGTGTGCAATCACTGAAGGGAGTCTGAGAAATTAGCAAGCTACAATATTACGAGAACTTAATTTAGTGGGAATAAATCAGTAGTTTTAATTCATTTGTTATTTTTTCAGTAATGACATAAGCTTCACCATCTGAAGTCAGTAGTAAGCCGTTTTTTATGTTTGCATCTTCTGGAACATTCAATAGATACTCTATTGGTGATGCATCCTTAAAAGTCATTTTCATAATAAGTAGAGGGGCATACTGGGCTTCACGCGTATCGATAATTCCGTATCTTATTGCATTTTCAAATACTTTTATATCGTCGATGTCCTCAAATGTCAGCTCTGGAAATGGTTCGTCTATGAGAACATTACAAACTTCAGTACATTTTACGATAATGGACTGTATTTCGGTTGAAATGAGTAAATCATTAATGGCATTAGCTAATTCTATGTTTGACTTAAGGTGATAACCATTCACAGAGTTAGTAGAGAACTGTACATTTAATTCGTTGGCGGAGTAAAGGTTTACGCTATAAAGCGTTCCAGATGTGCTATCTGTTTCTTTATAAAGTGCAAGTGGTAGGGTAGAGACATCTTGTACCCATTGTTTAATAATATCAGGTTGTCTAATTTCGTACAGTTCTCCATCAGCACTTCTAATTTTGATGTAGTCGATATCATTAAGAAGATCACCGTACTGCTCTTCAAGTGTCGTATTATCTAGAGTCACTGTATTATCATCTTGAATCGCTGTAGATGGTTTAGTACATCCACTTAGTACAATAAGTAGAAATAGCAGTTTGAAACAGTTTCGCATACGAACAACCTCATTTCCAATATATTACTTTAGATAATCTAACGAGAGATCGTTCAATAAAGTTGCATGTTACCATTCAGCCACCATTACTACGACGGTCATCCATATACTTACTTGCTGGTTTGCCATAAGTACGTTTGAAAATCCTTTGAAAGTAACTTACATCTGTATATCCAAGATAATCTGAAATTTCTGTAATAGTTAATACAGATTGGGAAAGCATATAAATAGCTGTTTTCATCCTAATCGAATGAATATACTCGCTAATCGTTTGTCCTGTACCTTTTTTGAAAAGATTCGCTACATAATTTGGACTACGACGGATATAGTCGCCAAGATGTTCTTTCGTTATATGTTCGCGATAGTGACTTTGAATATAAGCTTTCATTCGATCAATATGAATAATTGAAGCGGGTGCCAACTCTCCGCGGTCTAACTCTCGTTGCCAAAGCGCTAAAGTGTCAAGCAGAAATGAGCTTGCACGTACACTTGTATAGGTGTGATCTTCACCATATTCACTCCAAATTGGACGAAATGTTTCCATCGTACGATCAAACAAACCTGACGTTGAATGAGTCACGGAAGTACTCTGCAGCATAGGAAGCATTTGATAAAGCTCGTCCAATGCCGTAAATTGATAACTGAATTTCTGATGAATAGTTCGGTGGGGAGTTTCCTCAATAATGGTAGCGTGCTGCGGAGTAAGGATAAAATCTCCTTTTGCTGCCATGATAGTTACATCGTCATAGGTGAAGGAGCAGCGACCATAAGTCATAATATATAAATGGTATTGTTTGGATGTATGCGTAAAGCGTTGCTGCCAATTCATTCCTTGATCATGCTTTATTGTCAATTCTGTGATCATCATTGCACCTCGGTATACTATAGTACATCCATTATACTATAGTTCATGTACGCTGTGCTGAAAAAGGGCTACAATAGGGATATTAATTAACTTAAACAAAATTATTGACACTGGAAATAACAGATATCAGAAGGAGACTTATATGAGCCACACAAAAATCGTATGTACAATGGGTCCATCAAGTAATTCTATTTCAATCCTAAAGGAAATGATGATCGCGGGTATGAACGTTGCGCGTCTAAACATGGCACATGGTGAACTTTCTGACCATAGTGGACGTATTCAACTAGTACGCGAAGCAGCCAGCGCTGCTAATAAAGTCATTGCGACGATGATGGATATTAAAGGTCCTGAAATTCGTATAGGAACACTTGAAGAGTCTAGCTACGAGTTAGTTGCAGGAGAAATCTTAACATTAACTACTGAGCAAGTAGCTGGTAATGGTTCTCGCGTTAGTGTGAACTACCCAGATATGACAAGTGTTATCAATCCTGGAGATGTTATTCTAATTGATGATGGTCTGATTGAGCTGCATGTGAAGGATGTTGAAGGTTCAAATATGCATTGTGAAGTTATGAACGGTGGAACATTGAAACCTCGTAAAGGTGTTAACCTTCCCGGCATTAGCACGACTTTACCAGGCGTAACAGAAAAAGACATTGTTCATATTGACTTCGGAATTAAAGAAGGCATCGATATGATCGCTATGTCATTCGTTCGTAAAGCTGAAGATGTATTAGAAGTTCGTCAAATTCTTGAAGATAATAATGCAGCACATATTCAAATTATTTCGAAGATCGAAAATCAAGAAGGTGTAGAAAATCTTGATGCGATTATCGAAGCTTCCGATGGTATTATGGTTGCTCGTGGTGACCTTGGTGTTGAAATACCAGCTGAAGATGTTCCAATGATCCAACAGCTGATGATTGATAAATGTAATGAAGCTGGAAAGCCGGTTATCGTAGCAACACAAATGCTGGATTCCATGCAAGTGAATCCTCGTCCAACCCGTGCCGAAGTAAGTGACGTTTCTAACGCGGTACTACAAGGCGCAGATGCGATTATGTTGTCTGGGGAGTCGGCAGCAGGTAAATACCCGCTGGAATCTGTGAAAATGATGACGATGATTGCTGAGCGTGCAGAGTCAACGATTGATTACAATAAAGGTTATGCTAAGAAAATGAATGTGGAATCAACTTCTATTACGGAAGTTATCTCTCAAGCGGTTGTAAACAGCTCTTTGCAGCTTAATGCAAAAGCGATTCTTACACCTACTGAAAGTGGATTCACTGCTCGTATGGTATCGAAATACCGTCCGCAAGCTCCGATCATTGCGATAACTCCGAATGAAAAGACATTAAAAAGCCTAACGCTTGTTCGTGGTGTTGTACCAGTTAAAGGCGAGTATGTTACTACAACAGACGAGATGTTCAACTCTGCTATTCGTAACAGCGTTCGTACAAATATCGTTGAATCGGGTGACTTTGTAGTTATCTCTGCAGGTATTCCTACTGGACGTGCAGGCGCTACAAATCTTATCAAAATCCATCAAGTTGAATAGTTGCTCTATATAGTATATAGAAAGAGCAGTTACGCTTTTGCAATCGTAGATTGCAACGTAACTGCTCTTTTCATGTAAATTGAATTAACGTGCCGGCAATGGTAATGCCGTTTGCGGATATTGATAATCATCGCGATAGCAGTGTGTTGAATCGTCATAGAGAGATTGTGAGAGTTGATGAGAGATTTCAAATATCGGCAACGATGGTTCAATGTGCAATGTCGAACCAAAGAAGGTACAATTTTTAAATTCGAAATCCATACAAGTAATTAAAATTACACAATCGGTAAAGATACAGTTCGTGAATGCAAAGCCATCGAAGCAGATTGTTTCATTTTGAAAATGTTCATTCGTAATCAAACTTAATTCCATAATATAGTCACCTCAAAAGTTATTTAACCGGATTAGTTTCTATACTAACAAAGGTTTGTAACAATGTTTGTCGGTTTGTGGATGGCGCATTGCATATACTTATCGACAAAAAATGTGATAGAGTTGTAGTGTTGATTTCGGGGATTTTATTTTTACTGTTGAGTCTAACCCCTAATTTCGCTTATAATATAGCGAGATAAGAATAAAGGATAGGGTGCATAATGAGTATATTAAACGTTGAACGTCTAAGTCATGGATTCGGCGATCGTGCAATTTTCAATGATGTTTCATTTCGCTTGTTAAAAGGTGAACATATTGGTCTAATTGGTGCGAATGGTGAAGGTAAATCTACATTTATGAACATCATTACAGGGAAAATTCAGCCCGATGATGGTAAAGTTGAATGGTCACGTCGGATGCGCGTTGGTTATTTGGATCAGCATACTGTTCTTTCTAAAGGAATGACAATGCGCGACGTGTTGAAGGGCGCATTCCAATATCTGCTTGATATGGAGCAGGAAATGAACGATATGTATATGAAGATGGGTGATGTTACCCCTGAAGAGCTTGAAAAGATGCTTGAAGAGGTTGGCAACATTCAAGATACGTTAACGAATCAGGATTTTTATCTTATCGATGCTAAAGTAGATGAGATCGCTCGAGGACTGGGATTAACAGATGTTGGTCTAGACAAAGATGTTAATGATCTTAGTGGAGGACAACGTACGAAGGTACTGTTAGCGAAGCTGCTACTTGAAAAACCAGATGTATTGCTACTCGATGAGCCTACCAACTACTTGGATGAACAGCATATCGAATGGTTAAGACGTTATCTTCAGGAATATGAGAATGCATTTATTCTTATTTCGCATGATCTGCCGTTTCTGAATAGTGTCATCAACTTGATCTATCATATGGAAAATCAAAAGCTAGATCGTTATGTCGGCGATCATGATCATTTCCTAGAGGTTTATGATATGCGTAAGCAACAACTTGAATCAGCATTCAAACGTCAACAACAGGAAATTTCTGAGTTGAAGGACTTTGTTGCTCGTAATAAAGCAAGTGTAGCTACACGGAACATGGCGATGTCGCGTCAGAAGAAATTAGATAAGATGGATGTTATCGAGCTTGCGAAAGACAAACCGAAGCCGCAGTTTAATTTCAAAGAAGGACGTACATCGGGTAAATTGATCTTTGAAGCTAGACAATTAGTAATTGGTTACGGAGAGCCACTATCTCGTCCGCTTTATTTACGTATGGAGCGTGGTCAGAAAATAGCTTTAGTCGGGGCCAATGGTATCGGTAAATCAACATTGTTAAAAAGTATTCTAGGATTAATTCCTGCGGTATCAGGAGAAGTTGAACGCGGTGAGTTTCTGCAAATTGGCTATTTCGAACAAGAAGCCAAAGATGCCAACAATAAAACATGTATTGAAGAAGTATGGAGTGAATTCCCTCACTATTCTCAATTTGAAGTTCGTGCTGCACTTGCCAAATGCGGTCTAACGACTAAACATATTGAGAGTAAAATTGTTGTATTAAGTGGGGGCGAGAAAGCAAAAGTTCGACTATGTAAAATTATTAATCATGAGTCAAACGTGCTAGTACTCGATGAGCCTACGAATCACTTGGATGTAGACGCGAAGGAAGAATTGAAACGCGCGTTAAAAGCGTTCAAAGGTAGCATCATTCTTATATCGCATGAACCTGAATTTTACCGAGATGTTGTTACAGAAACTTGGAATTGTGAAGACTGGACAACTAAAGTATTCTAAATCAACTTATAAATGCAGTATACCTCACTGGTATGCTGCATTTTTTGTGGATTTATCGAGTAGATTAACCCAAAAAGACAACCTTCCCCCTTTTGAGAGTGGAAAGCTGTCAGTTCGCTTTATAAGGCTAGTATCTAGCTTTAATTATTTTATACACGTGCGCGGATTTCTTCGATAAATGCTTTGCAGTCCGCCATCTGCTCTTCAGTAGCTGTTTCCATAATAATGTGAGCCTCAGGCTTGTATTGATTCAGTAGCTTCATATATAGCTCATAGTTCATAGATCCTTGTCCTGCTGGAACGGTTTGCACGGTCCCATCTGCTACGCGAATACGATCCTTTGCATGTGCTCCAATAATATGATTTCCGAGTAGAGAGAATGCTTCATTCATTACTGTATCCTGTTGCTCAAGATTACCTTCATGTAGCAGATTTCCTGGATCAATCACGACGCCGATCAAAGAAGAAGGTACTTCATCAAGCATTTGAGCTAGCTCAGGCGCAGTACCGATCAAATGACCATGTGCTGCCTCTAAACCGACAAAGACGCCCCATTTCTCGGCTTCTTCAACTAGCTCTTCCAGCGTATTCTTCATAATCGCCCAATCTTGCTTTGTGAAAGGCACTGAATTAGAACCTGTTTCCGCAGCTACCATTGGAGCGCCAAATAAAGAAGCATAGCGGATAAGTTCCTTAAAGCGATTCACATTGTTTCTTCTGATCGCTTCGTCCTGATGAAAGAAGTGCAAATAGCAGCCTAATACTGAAATATGTACATCCTGCCGCTGAAATTCATTAGCGATAGACATGGCAAGACCAGGACTAATTCTACCATATTCATTAAAATCCACATCTG
>DXHF01000546.1 GCA_019113605.1 Candidatus Paenibacillus intestinavium | reverse complement strand
TCCAGCGGCCATTAAACTGTTAGTAAAAGCGAAAGGTGCCGATCGCGTTGTACTCGTTACAGATGCAATGGCAGCAGCAGGTATGCCAGACGGCGAATATTTACTTGGTATATTACCTGTTATCGTAGAGGGCGGCATTGCTCGCTTGAAGGAAGGCGGCAGCTTGGCAGGTAGTACGCTGACGATGATTAAAGGCTTCCAGTATTTGATTCGCGAGGTGGGCGTATCGATAGCTGAGGCAAGTCGAATGGCAAGTCTGAATCCTGCTCGCGCTATCGGAATAGATGAGCAATATGGTAGTCTGGAAGTAGGGAAGCGTGCGGATTTATTGCTGCTTGATAAGGAACTAGCGATGAAATCGGTCTTTATTAATGGAGAGCAGACTTTCATAACGAAGTGATACAGGATGGTTACTAGGCAACATAAGATAATTTTATATTATGATGGATAAGGAAAACTAATCTTCTTATTGTGCAAAAAACACAATGCTAGAAGATATAGCTTTCCTTTTTTAATTGTTAGCTATATTAGTTTATATAGATTCTAGCGGCTTTTTCTAAAGAAAGGCAGATTAATTAGATCAATATCACTCCAGTACACGTATATATGTGATAGATTCATCATTACTAATGAAGAGGTGTATATGGAATGGCGGAATATCAAATGTCTAGTTTAATAGGAAAGAACGTTCAGCTTGATAGAGGTGGACCAGAGTCTAGAGTAGGGCTTGTATTAGCAGTCGGAGACGATTACTTGGTGTTGTTAACTGTAAATGAGGGAATCGTTTATTACTATCTTGATCACATCAAAAGTATTACACTTGTAAAGAATGACTCCTCACACGATGTGATAAAGCAAGTATCTCGACTGAGCTACGTGAAAACTGGAACGATGAAAGATGTCTTTCAATCGATGAAGTATAATCTCATTCAAATCAATCGTGGCGGTCCTGAAAGTGTCAAAGGTGTATTAACTGAAATTTATGATGATTATATTACGATTGTATTAAAGGACGAAGTTCTTCTAATCCTCTACTCTCATATAAAAAGTTGCAGTTTTATTAAAGCGGAAAATTCTGAAGATAACAATAAAGATAACAACAAAGATAACAACAAAGATAACAACAAAGATAGTAACAACTCAGGCAAGGATAGCGACAAGAAAAAAGGTAATAATAACGGCAATCAAAAAACTAGTAATAATAACAAGAATAAAGCTAGTAAATATAGTAATAAAGTGAAAAAGTAACTATATAAAAGCCAGACAAGTTTTGTTTCAGCTTCGTCTGGTTTTTTACTACACTTAATTCTAAAGCAAGACCGCAGTACATATTTAACGCAATTGTTGAAATGAATTGGTTTATTACACTCTATTATGTGTAAAATAGTAATATCACATCTAAAGGAGCGTGCAATATGCAAGCAATTACAGGAAAAGTAGCATTAATTACAGGAGCAGGACGAGGTATTGGACGGGCAACAGCAATCGCTTTTGCACAAGAGGGAGTTCACGTAGGTCTTGTTGGGCGGACGTTAGAAAATTTACAACAAGTAGCCAAGGAACTTGAACAATATGATGTAAAGGTAGCGATAGCTGCGGCAAATGTTGCGGATTTGGACTCCATTACTTCAGCGGTTCAGTCGATCAGAGATGAGCTTGGTGCAATTGATATATTAGTAAACAATGCGGGAATTTCAAAATTCGGTGGCTTTATGGACTTAACGCCAGCAGAATGGACGAATATTATCGATGTGAATGTAAAAGGGGTATACTATACAACACGCGCTGTATTGCCTGAAATGATCGAGCGCAACAGTGGCGACATTATTAATATTTCATCGACAGCAGGTCAACGAGGAGCACCGATTACTAGCGCATATACAGCTTCCAAAGCAGCCGTTATCGGGCTAAGTGAGTCATTAATGTTAGAAGTGCGTAAGAAAAATATTCGTGTGACGACATTAACACCAAGTACAGTTGCAACCGATATGGCAGTTGAATTGAATTTAACAGACGGCAATCCCGAAAAAGTGATGCAGCCTGAAGATTTGGCAGACTTAATGGTTGCTCAGCTTAAGCTTCATTCGCGTGTTGTATTGAAGCATGCCGGCCTTTGGTCCACGAATCCTTAATCGTAGCGGTTAGGTTATTTTGTACATCATTAATAACAATCATTTATAAGTTAGGGGATATGCCCGTAGTCAGTTTTATAATGACTATGGGCATATCTCTTTTTTTGCATTCATTCGATGTGAAGGGCTATATGTCTCAAATTCGCAGTAAGTGATGTTAATGAAAACGGTTTACAATTGATGCTTAAGTAGATATAATAAAAATATGAACGCGTGTTCACAATGGTTTGCAATAGTTTATCTAGCTTGTGAATGACATTTTCATATAAAAAACTACGATAGATCACATTGAGGAGGCACTTCATGAGTAAGCAGCGAGTAATCGTCACTGGAGGCAGTGGCTTAGCGGGAAAATGGATATTGAAGCATTTTGTTGAACAAAATTATGAAGTTATTAATTTAGATATAAAAGCTCCAGACGAGCAGATCTGCCGGACAATCATTACAGATCTTACGGATTTGGGACAGGTTCATAATGTTCTTTCGCAATTTGCAGGAGGACATCGGGAAAAAGTAGCTGGCATCGTTCACTTTGCGGCAATCCCACAAGCGTATACACATCCGAACGAGGTGTGCTACCGCAATAATGTAATGACTACATACAATATTCTTGAAGCGGCAGCAAACTATAATATCGATAAAGTTGTTATTGCATCAAGTGAATCCTCATATGGTATTTGCTTTGCTAGTGAGTTTTTTGAGCCGCAGTATTTACCGATGGATGAACAGCATCCCCAGCTACCAGAGGATAGCTATGGATTATCAAAAATTGTAAATGAGGTAGCAGCAGAAACATTTCATCGTCGCAGCGGAATGCAAGTGGTAAGCTTCCGTCTAGGAAATATTTTGGTGCCCGAGCGTTATGAAGCAGTGAAGGCACGCTTTGACCATCCAGAGGATCGCCTCCGCATTTTGTGGAGCTATATTGATGCAAGAGATGTAGCATCTGCTTGTCAATTAGCGATCGAGACCGATGGACTCGGAGCGGTTGCTTTGAATCTAGCTGCAGATGACATCTCTTCAGATCAGCCAACTGCGGAATTAGTGAAGCGCTACCTGCCAGGTGTGACGGATATTCGTGAACCGCTTGAAGGTAGAACAACGCTTCTTTCGAGTGCTAAGGCGAAGCGGTTACTAGGCTGGAAAGCAAAGTATAATATTATGGAACAGTAGGGGAAGTTCAAAATAGTGGACTTTGATAACGAAGATATGCTAACGTAGCATACTCGACGTCGCATCTGAAGTGAACTTGGAAAGTACTGTTCGCGTGTACGTAATCATGTACACTTGCGCTTCCGCCTTTCTCAAGTAACACTTCACCTGCTCGGCTTTCGAAAGCCCATATTTTGAACCTCTATTGGAAGCTTCGAGAGTTGACCGCTTGTGTACTAGTACCGTATACGTTACTGGGTTTCGCTTTGAAGCGTAGTCGGCATCGCATATGAAGCGAACTTGGAAAGTGTAGCATATGCTTCCGAGGTATGTTTCTTGCAGAAACATTGTAGGATCGCGTGTACGTAATCATGTACACTTGCGCTTCTGCCTTTCTCAAGTAACACTCCACCTGCTCGGCTTTCGAAAGCCTACCTTTTGAACATACAACTAAATTGAAACCCAGCTGTCGATCTATAATCGGCAGCTGGGTTTTTATTTTGATCGTAAGCTACCGTACCAATAAAAGTAAAAAGTACCTTTATTTCTTTCAAACTTCCACCTATTCCTTAGCGGAGAGAACTAATCGCTAGTGGAAAAGCGATAGCGGTCGTTTTTGTCCTCGGATTTATACCGCTATTCCTATTACAATAAATCCGAGGCCAACGGCGATTGGAACAGCGATTGGTTCTTGGAGCGATCTCTGATTGGAACAGCGATTGGTTCTTGGAGCGTCCTCCGATTGTTATATAATAAGATGCACTCACTATGATATATAGTCTGGAAATACATCGCTTTTTTCATCGTAATTTTTAAGAGAGGCACTATTGTGAGCATAGAAAAAAGGGAGTGGGGGTAATTTTACAATTAACCGGGGAACATATTAACTTTATGTAAAATCAAAGAATATTACCCCCTAAACAATGGAAATATGGTTCTTATGTATTATATATTTGCTTGTTATAATCAACTTGTAAGCGTGAACAAGAAAGACTAACAAATAATCGGGAGGTCAAGAAATGAAGAAAATGTTAATGACTGTTATTATGTTTGTCCTTGTATCAACGACTGTATTAGCTGGATGTGGTAACGGTGGTAATAACAAACCAGCCGCAAGCAATGCTCCGAAGGATGCAACTTCGACTCCAGAAGCTACAAAAGCACCTGAAGTGAAAGCGGAGCCATTTACGGTATCACTTCGTCACATTCAAATCGGTGAAGCTCAAAAGTTCCGTAAAGCAATTTTAGATGACGTAGTTGCAATGACAGAAGCTGAAGTAGAAGGTTTGAAATTTGAGCTAGATGCTGTTGAAGATAGTGTAAACCGTTTCACAAAATTACCTGCTGAAATGGCTGCTGGTAATCCACCAATCATTTTCGACTTGTTTGGCGGTGAAGGAGATGCATTGAAATATGGCGCTGCTGGTCGTCTACTTGACCTAGCACCAATTCTTACAGATCTTGGCTTAGATGGAAAATTCCTTAATCTAGATCAATTTACAGCTGACAGTAAAGTTTATGGCTTGCCAATCGGTGGTAATACAGAAGGTTTCTTCTACAATGAAGAGTTATTTGCTACATTGGGAATTAAAGAGCCTACTACATTCGAAGAGTTGGAAGCAGCTGCTAAAACGTTAACTGATAACGGTTATACAGCATTCGCTAGTGGCTCTAAAGGTGCATGGATTCCATTAATGTTAGTTAATACTTTGCTCGGACGTTATGCTGGTCCTGAAGCAATCGAAGGATTCAAGACAGGAGCTACAAAATGGAATTCTCCTGAAATTGTTGCTGCATTATCTAAGTTTGAAGAATGGGTTGGCAAAGGTTACTTCACTAAAGGTGAGTTAGGCTTTGAGTATGCCGATATGATGAATGAATTTGTAGGCGGAAAAGCTGGTATGATGTTCGATGGTAGCTGGAGATCTTCTGTATTCAGCGATGAAACACAAGCTGGCGCGCTTACAAATAAAGTTGGTTTCTTCTCAATGCCTGCAGTACCTGGTGGCCTTGGTGATCAAACATATGTTAACGGTAACTATAGTAATGGTTATGGCTTCTCATCTGATTTAACAGATCAAGAGCTTGCAGCTGTTAAAGCATTCATTAAAAACCTATACAGTGAAGATATGCAACTTAGAGGTTTGCTTGAAGATGGACTACTACCTTCTATCAAATTATCTGATGATGCGACTAGTAAAGTTGAAGATAAAATCGTGAAAAAAGTAATTGAGATTATGGCTGCATCAGGCGGAGCATTCTCTCACTACGATTCAACTGTTCCATCTGCAGTGTACAAGGAATCAGAAGATATCATTCTTAAATTGATTGCGGGTAAAGAAACAGCACAATCTGTAGCTGACAAGCTTCAAGC
>DXHF01000545.1 GCA_019113605.1 Candidatus Paenibacillus intestinavium | reverse complement strand
CCAGTAACATCTACTGCAGCCTCTAAAGT
This sequence comes from Candidatus Paenibacillus intestinavium, assembly GCA_019113605.1. Classification (GTDB taxonomy): domain Bacteria; phylum Bacillota; class Bacilli; order Paenibacillales; family Paenibacillaceae; genus Pristimantibacillus; species Pristimantibacillus intestinavium. The sequence continues at coordinate 3,263 of DXHF01000545.1, read as the reverse complement.
GATCTTGCGATCAGCAAATGCTGATGTTTGCTCTAATAAACTGATCGCATCACGCATACCGCCTTCTGATAATCGGGCAATATAAGCGAGCGCATCTTTCGTTGCTTCAATACCTTCTTCTGCACAGATCTCTTGTAACCTTTCAACCTGTTCAGAAGTTGAAACTTGCCGGAAATCAAAACGCTGACAACGTGAAATAATTGTAGCAGGCAACTTGTGTGGTTATGTAGTTGCTAATATAAATATAACATGTGGAGGCGGTTCTTCCAATGTTTTCAGAAGTGCATTAAATGCTTCTGCTGTTAACATATGAACCTCATCGATAATATAAACCTTATATCGAACTTCCGTAGGAGCATATCTTACTTTATCGCGTATGTCTCGAATTTCATCAATACCACGATTTGATGCCGCATCAATTTCTACAACATCCATAATAGTTCCTTCTGTTATTCCAATACAATTATCACATTGATTACACGGCTCAATAGATGGGCCCTGCTCGCAGTTTACAGCCTTTGCTAATACTTTAGCTGTTGTTGTCTTACCTGTACCACGAGGTCCGTTGAACAAATATGCATGTGAAACACGATGTTCACGTATCGCATTTTGTAGCGTCTGTATAATATGCTGTTGTCCGACCATATCCTTGAACATCTGCGGACGCCAAGAACGATATAGAGCTATATGTGACACGTTACGTTCTCCTCTAATTTCTATATAGTAAATCATATAGTTATTTCGTCATCTCATTATACTACATGAATTCTGTTAACAACATGTTTTCACACAATTACAGACAAAAATACCTGCCAATCACTAAGAGTTCACTCTTACCATTGGCAGGTTATTTGTAGGCTACGCCTCTTATTCATCAATTAAGTACCGTGCACCTATCTTCGATAGAAGCGATCCGAGCGACTTTCTTACTACATAGCTCGAGCAAGGCACTCCCTCGGCACATGAACTAACTTACTTATGGCTGCTTCCTTCCGGACCTGACCAGGTTCATAAGCGTCCATTGCGAAGGACCCCACCGTCAACACTACTTGCAAGCGTCAGACCTCACATCGACAACACCTAGAATAGGAATTCAACCTCGCTATAGCGGATTGCGAGTTACAGGGCACCGCTACCTCCCCATCTAGCACGGCAAGAATCAGTATATTACAATACGGACAAAAGTGCAACTATCTTACACTCTGTTCACAAAGACATGCTACATTTATTGGTTATATACATTGAATTATTACTAAATTTGTTTCCATTATTATTCAATTCCAAGGAACTTTTGTGTCTATCCCAACACTTCCACATCCAGTTGCGCTGAAGCTTAACTTCCGCCACATAACAAAAAAAGCCCTTGGCGGACTTGTACAAGTCACCAAGAACTTCTCTATGTCACCTAAATTAGGCACACATACGATATGGATTAGATACCGTATTTCTTTTTGAATCGATCTACACGACCGCCTGCATCCAGGAACTTTTGCTTACCCGTGAAGAATGGGTGACATGCGGAACAAACTTCTACTTTAAGAGCCGATTTAATCGAACCTGTTTCGAAAGTGTTTCCACAAGAGCAAGTAGCTGTAACGGCGTGGTATGTCGGATGAATACCTTGTTTCATCTCGTTCACCTCTTTCTGCCCTGAATCTCATACGGACCAGAGTTTTATGCACATGAAATGATTTTAACAGAGTGAAGGTTCAATTGCAATGGAAAAGATGTGCAACCTATCTACGTCGATATTCTATTGGCGGTACATGTGTATGCGAACCAATTACAACGTCAGGCAACTCTTCACGATCGGTAACACCAGGGGAAATAAATTATTTAACGATATGAGAGGATGACGTTGGTCTAGTAGGCGCTTTTCGCGTAGTAGCTGATGTTGCTGATGTTGCTCTTTTCGCACCAGTTACCTCTTGCTTTGGCTTATCTAGTTTTGGTACATCCACAGTGGTATCGAGCGACATTAAGAACTGTTCATTCGTTTCCGCTTCTTTAATCCTCTTAATGAATTGATCAACGAATTCAAAGGAATCATTCATATTTTTACGAATTGCCCAAATTTTATCAAGATCTTCTTTAGGTAGCAACAATTCTTCTCTGCGCGTTCCCGAACGACGAATATCAATAGCAGGGAAAAGTCTACGCTCAGCAAGCTTACGATCTAGATGAAGCTCCATATTACCCGTACCTTTAAATTCCTCATAAATAATATCATCCATACGTGAACCTGTTTCTATTAATGCAGTAGCTAAAATAGTTAGACTACCACCTTCTTCAACATTACGTGCAGAACCAAAGAAACGCTTAGGACGATGGAATGCTGCAGGATCAATACCACCACTTAATGTTCTACCAGATGGTGGAACGTGAAGGTTGAACGCTCTTGCAAGACGAGTAATACTATCTAATAGAATGACAACATCTTTTTTATGCTCTACCAAACGCAAAGCACGTTCAAGTACAAGTTCCGCTACTTTAATATGATTTTCTGGAAGCTCGTCAAAAGTCGAAGCAATAACTTCACCTTTCACAGAGCGCTGCATATCAGTAACTTCCTCTGGACGCTCATCAATAAGAAGAATAAACAACTCAATATCAGGGTGATTCGTTGAAATACTGTTGGCAATTTCTTTCAAGAGTAGAGTCTTACCTGCTTTTGGAGGAGCGACAATAAGTCCACGTTGCCCTAGACCTACTGGTGCTAATAAATCCATAATTCGCGTGGAGATTTTGTTTTGCTCTGTTTCTAGCGTTAATTTTTTATCAGGATATAGTGCAGTTAGTGCAGGGAAGTGTAGACGTTCTTGTGCAGTTTCAGGACTTTCACCATTAACCGCATTAACTTGAAGCAAACCATAATAACGTTCACTATCTTTTGGCAGCCTACATTTACCCGATACTAAATCTCCATTTCTCAAATCAAACTTACGAATTTGTGAGGCTGAGATATAAATATCCTCTTTACTAGGTAAATAGTTGATCGGACGTAGGAAGCCGAAACCATCCGGTAACACTTCCAAAACGCCTTCCATAAATAAAAATCCGCTTTTCTCTGCTTGAGCACGTAAAATAGCAAAAATTAGTTCTTTCTTTTTCAATTGGCCATAGTACTGAATTTGGTATTGTTTTGCGAGCTTATATAGCTCTGTCAACTTCATATTCTCCAAATCTGCAATTTGAAGGTCTGACATGTTCTCACCACTTTTATTATAAAATATAGAATCCACTTTGATTAATAAGCATTGCCT
>DXHF01000544.1 GCA_019113605.1 Candidatus Paenibacillus intestinavium | reverse complement strand
ATGTGGGTAGCTTCAGGTGAACGGGAAACGAAATCAAACATCCGCTGTGGATTAGGTACGTTCGAAACCGGATCCGCCTTAAAAACATGGATCATCTCAGGGAATTTCATCGCATCGCGAATGAAGAAAATTTTCAGTTTATTCCCCACTTTATGCACGAATAAGTCAGTCAGAAACACATAATATTTCAATTAAAACAAAACAACCAGTCTCCAATAGAATGTCGGAAACTGGTTGCATAGAAGGTATTTTGTTTGATGTGATATCTTCATTATTTCGAACGATAAATACGTGCTTCATACGGTGCAAGCGTCATACTTTGTTCATATGAATCCGATGTATTGATATTACTTAATACTAACTCAAAATTGTAGTTGTTTAACTGCTCAGGTAGTGAAATCTGTGTTTCTCTATCGAACATATTAACAATAACTACTGCTTTTTCGCCATTCCATTCACGCGTATACGCATAAACTTGCTCATTGTCAGGCAGGATTAGGTCGTATTTACCGTATACTAATAGCTTATCAGCTTTACGTAGCTTAATCATTTTCTTGTAATAACTTAAGATGGAATTCTCATCTTGCTGTGCTGCAGCAACATTAATTGTTTTATAGTTTGGATTAAGCTTCAACCAAGGTGTACCTGTTGTGAAGCCAGCACCTTCTCCAGCCGTCCATTGCATCGGTGTACGAGAGTTGTCTCGTCCATTGATCCAAATCGGCGCCATAATTTCTTCATGCGTTTTGCCAGCGGCAATTCCGATACGGTAAGCATTTTTTGCAGATACATCGTTGTAATCATCGATAGAATCAAATTTCGTATTCGTCATACCAATTTCTTGACCTTGGTAGATGAACGGTGTTCCTTGCATAAAGAAGAATAATGTAGCCAGTGCTTTAGATGATTGTAACCAATAATTTTTATCATCGCCCCATACAGATACAGAACGTGGTAAATCATGATTTTCAAGGAATAACGCATTCCAACCTGTACCTTCTAAAGCATTTTGCCAGCGCGTATATACATTTTTCAGTGCTAATAAATCTAATTTACCTTCCGTTTCTTGACCCCAAAGTCCGTTCGCTTCAAACTGGAAAATCATATTAAACTTACCGTTTTTCTCGCCAACCCAGTCATCTGCTTCGTTGATTGTTACGCCGTTAGCTTCACCAACAGTCATAATATCATATTTGGCAAAGGTCTCACGGTGAAGTTCTTCTAAGAACGTTTGAATACCTGGTTGATTTAGATGATACGGGAATGAAGATACATAGTCTAAGCCATCTGGATTCGGTAAATCAGGGAAACCAGCCGCTTTTTTAATATGTGAAATCGCATCTACACGGTATCCATCTACACCTTTATCTAACCACCAGTTGACAGTATCGATTAGTTCTTTTCGTACTACTGGATTTTCCCAGTTAAGGTCAGGTTGTTTAGATGAGAAAATATGCATGAAATACTGATCAGTTAACTCATCATATTTCCATGCTGAACCGTGGAAAATACTTTCCCAGTTGTTCGGTTCTTTACCGTCTTTACCATCTCTCCAAATATAATAGTCACGGTATGGATCATCTTTGCTTTTTCTCGATTCAATAAACCAAGGGTGTTCATCGGATGTGTGGTTAATAACAAGGTCCAAAATCAACTTCATACCACGAGCATGTACTTGTTCCAATAGTTCATCGAAATCAGCCATTGTACCGAAATCAGCCATAATATCTTTATAATCAGAAATATCATAGCCATTATCATCATTTGGAGATTTATACATTGGACAAATCCAAATGACATCAATTCCTAGATCCTTTAGATAATCAAGCTTTGTTATTATACCTTGTAAGTCACCAATACCATCACCGTTCGTGTCAACGAAGCTACGTGGATAAATTTGATAAGCTACGGCTTCTTTCCACCATGTTTCTTTCATGCTTATTTCCTCACTTTCCTATTTCCTTAATATAAAATATCTTTAATTATTGGGAACGATTTCAATTTGATTCAATAACTATTCACTTCTAAATATCCTTTATAATAACATTATATTTCATGTCCTAAATTATTTTTATTATACCATTTTTTCGAAATCGGTTTCAACTTGATATATTTATGTTGTTTTTCTGACCACTAATTGAAAAGGTAATGTATACATTTTATTTTCAACAGCTTTACCTTCCAATCGCTTAATAATTATATCCATTGCAGTATAGCCCATCTCACTGACAGGCTGTTTAATCGTAGTCAGTTCTGGTGATAGCATTTGTGCTAAAGGTTGATCGTCGAATCCAATGATCGCCAGTTCCTCTGGTATACGTATTCCCAGATTTCTAGCTTCCATAATGATACCTGCTGCAACTTCATCGCTTCCTGTAAAAATAGCTGTCGGCCGATCATGCATATCATTAATTTGGTGCAATACTTTTTGACCATCTTCTACAGTATGTCGCTTTATAAAAATCCAATTCGGATTGATTTCGATTCCAGCTTCTGTTAATACTTTCTGGTATCCTTGATTTCTGTCTTTATCTTTTCCTGACTCACTAAATAAGCCGCCTGTGCAATAAGCAATTTTTCGATGTCCTTGGCTAACTAAATGCTTTACACCCTCGTATGAAGCCATCAATTGATCAACTCTTACCGTTGGTACGACCGGTTCAGATAAATACTCGTTACACATAACAATCGGACCATATTTCAAATAGTTATTGATTATATTCCAATCATTTTCATATGCGGTCATAATAACGCCATCAACTTGTTTATGTTTCATTAAGTTCAGAAAATTTATTTCACGCTCACTATCTTCATGACTTTGAAAAATAATCGTCTGATATCCTCTAATATAGCCTTCTTTTTCAATCGCTTCCACTAGGTGTGAGAAAAATGGATTAACTATTCTAGGGACAATTACGCCTATTATAGTACCATTTAATCCTCTTAATCTTTGAGCTGCTACGTTCGGTATATATCCTATTTCCTTCATAACCTTTAAAACACGTTCTCTTTTATCTGGTGCAATATGCGGGTAGTTATTGATTACTCTAGACACCGTTGACTTTGAAACTCCTGAAAGGCGGACAACATCGTTAATATTAGGCATATATTTCACTCCATACTAAACTATTTTAGTGGATTTTTAGAAGGACAGTTTTATATTTGTATATCTAATTATATTCCTCAAGGAGACAACAAATCTATAGCCTAAGTTTACAAAGATAAAAAAGAAACGTCAAAGACATTGAATTGCACTTTGACGCTTCATAAAATTATAACGATGTGCTTGCTTACTTAAAGTATGCCCTACTTAACTTAAATAAGTTTCCTTAACAGTCACAACAGATATCGATCCCAATACAAGTAACACACCTGAAACTAAAAGCATAGCTGGCATTGAAGCCCCCAATAATGGGAACAACGCAAAACTAAGACAAGAAGCAATAATTTGAGGTATACAAATACTACTGTTAAATAGACCTAAATATGTGCCCATATTTTCACCTGACAATGCATTTGTTAACATGGTGAATGGGAACATCATCATACCTGCCCATGCAATACCAATGCAGAAGAATGATGCAAGTAATAAACCTTGATTCTCGATAAAGAATATAGTGCCAAATCCAATCGCACCTATGAATAGACTTAATGCATACCAAATTTTGCGATGATCATTGGAAATACGTGACAGTACAAGTGACCAAATTACTGCGGCAATGGCTTGTACAGCAGAAAGAATACCAAACCAGTTACCTGCTGTTTGGTAGGCTGCACTAGATGCGTCAGTTGTATTCCAAACATTATCTGCAATTGCTCCCGTTCCGTACGTCCATAAATACTGAAAACCCATCCAACAAAATAGTTGCACTAAAGAAATCGTCCAGAATATTTTTGGAGCTTTACGAAGTAAAGCAATCATACTTACTTTTTCTTTTTTCGTCTTAAGTGCTATTCCGTGATATGCGGCATATTCAGCAGGTGAATACTCCTTAACTTTCAATACAGTAAATAAGCTACAAAAGATTAAAATAACGGCACCTACATAGAAGGAAACGACTACTGATTGTGGTACAACTCCTTCTGGTGC
>DXHF01000543.1 GCA_019113605.1 Candidatus Paenibacillus intestinavium | reverse complement strand
TTTCCTATTTTCTATTCACCATACCATAAAAACCAAACCAAACGATCTGGCATTGAGCTTTTATCGATGTAATGCGGTGAACTATCGAAAACCTTCACAGCGTCACCGATTGGTTTTTGGTAATGAGTATTCGGTTGAATCATCTGCTGCACCCAATGATAAGCAGATGCAACAATGACAAGTAACACAATAAATAATAAGAAGAATATTAGTTTATGTACCATATCTTTCACCATAATCATTAACATACCTCCTAAAACTTTTATTGACTATTTGCTATGCTTCCCGTGAATAAAAAGTAGCATCGAAAGCTTAAGCCAAAATTTTTAGTTACTTAAACAGCTTATACTAATTATATGTACATGCCTGTTAAAGTAGTATGTTAGGTAACACCAATTTATGATGTCAAATACGTTAGTATGAAAAAAGGCCTGCAACCACTTACATGGATGAGCAGGACCAGTTATTGTTTATTTTCGTTCAAATCTCGACAATTTCGACAAATGCCATGAAAATCTAATCTATGATCGACTGTCACAAAACCCAATTGAGACAATAGTCGTTCTTCAAGCGGTAATAGCCAATCATCTTTAATCTCACTCATCGTACCACATTGAATGCAAATAAGATGATGATGATGGTGATGATTCGTATCTCCTCTAAGGTCGTAACGGGCAACACCATCGCCGAAGTTGATCTTTTCTACGACATGCAGCTCTGTCAAAAGCTCCAAAGTGCGATAGACTGTAGCAAGTCCAATCTCAGGAGCAATCGCCTTTACAAGTAAAAATACATCCTCTGCGCTAAGATGATCTTCCTCGTTTTCCAGCAAAATACGAAGGGTGGCTTCACGCTGTGGAGTCAACTTATAGCCCTTATCTTGCAATTGCTGTTTTATCTTATTAATCTGGGCTTCCATCTCTCTCCTCCTAAAACTTTTCACCTAGATCTTGGTATACTTCCTAGCTGTGAAAAGTTACTTCGTACGCATAAGCTACTATTACACCCTACTAAATCTTTTTTAATTATATGAGTATAGAGCAATAGAAGTCAAACTTTTTCATCGTTTATTGCTCTATGAAACTACAACGGCAGTTGCACCAAATACCATTCCATTACTTGAGGGGATATATATACTTGAACAAATGCTGCAATCGCAAGCAAGATCAGCATCGACATTGCAATTGTACTATAGGAAACAAAAGCTTCACGTAAATTACCTTTATGCGTCATTAGTCGGTTTTTCACAATATGAGTAGAGAACCCTATCGCTGTAGAACTAAGGATCAATATGGCAGGAACCGCTACAACATTATGCGGAACAATCGTTGCAACACTTAATAATATACCTTGAGTGCCAAACATTTGAACAACAATATGAATGCTACACCCTAAAAGAAAGCCTTTCAAAAAATTTAATACAATAATTAGTGGAACGCCAATAACCGTAATTCCTAAAATAAATAATAAAGTGACCCATATAAAGTACTTGAAAAATGCTTCCCAAAATAAATATGAACTATTTACATCGCTACTTTGCTTCATCCAATTCATATATATCGTTATCTCATGGCCTAAACCTAATTGTTGCTCACTAGGCAATACTTGAATAAATATACTTCCAAATACGGCACCTGCAAACATAACCACTCCAAGATAAATCCACTTTGATAAATTACTTTTCAACATCATATCACCCTTTCAATCTAACTTATGTCTACTACACATATGCTAGATTGATAGAGTTTATGCAAAATCACACTATTTTCAAATTTAAGTAAGAGAGCCTGTCCGCTGCAATAACTTCCAAGCAGTTACCGCTAACAAAGTTTTCGCATCGCTAATATCTCCGCTAGCAATATAAGCGTCTGCCTCTTCAATTGTAATTAATTTCACAATAACATCTTCATCATCATCGAGATTTTGTTGTCCTATTGTAACTTCATTGGTGAAATAAGTATAAAGTATTTCATCAGCAAACCCAGGTGAAGTGTAATATTGATGCAATAATTGTAGGTTATGAGCAATATAGCCCGTTTCCTCTTCAAGCTCACGAGCTGCTGCCACAATCGGCTCTTCCTTTGGATCAAGCTTACCCGCGGGAATTTCAATTTGAGTTTTCCCCAGTGGCTTCCGATATTGTTCCACAACAATTAATTTCTCATCATGTATTGCAACGACTGCCGCTGCCCCCGGATGTTTAATAATTTCACGAGTTGTAGTTCCACCATCTGGCAAAGCAATCGTATCCACTTGCAAACTAATCACTTTGCCTGTAAATATATGCTCTGTGGAAATTGTGGGCTCATTCCAAATTGTTTTGTTTGTATCTTCCTTCATGCTCGATAACCTCCATTCATGCTCATTATGTAACTAGATCAACTTAGACAAGTTGTCATAATACATCTTTAATTTTCATAGTCTCCATTATGATGATTAAGGAGCTGGATAATTTTGAAACAACATATTAATAAAAATAACCTGATGCTTTCCGGAAAAGCAAAGCATATTAAACTCGTTTTAAATGGTATTGCCAAGAGTCAATACGGCAATTGTACTTTGGCTCAATACACTGCTAATCGACCGCAAATGCGCATAACTCTTGGCAATGTGGATTCGTAATTACTATATTTTGAATGTAGCGGATTGCTTCAGTATTTCAACAACTAACTTTGCCGTCTGTACAAGACACTCTACTTTTATTTGCTCATTAGTCGTATGAATATGTTCATAACCTACTGCAAGATTTACCGTTGGAACACCTAAACCATTAAACACATTCGCATCGCTACCTCCACCTGAATGGAAAGTTCGTGGCGATGCGCCAATCGCTTCAATTGCCGCGCTCGCTAATTGCACAACAGGCGAATTGGCATCATGACAATAAGCAGGATAGACGATATTGCTATTAAATTTTGCAGTAGCTCCATATTTCAGCGCCGTTCTTTCGACCGCTTGCTTCATACTTTCCACTTGAGCATCAAGCTTATCTTGTTTAATACTTCTAGCTTCAGCAATAAGCTTTACATAGTCACATACAATATTCGTTGGTCCTCCACCTTCAAAACGACCGATATTCGCAGTCGTTTCCTCATCAATTCTACCAAGCGACATCTCACTTACTGCTTTCGCAGCCACTTGAATCGCACTAATTCCTTTTTCAGGGCTTACACCAGCATGTGCAGACTTTCCGTAAAATTCGATTTCAATATGAGATTGAGTAGGTGCAGCAACGGCAATATCACCGATGTCACCATTAGAATCTAACGCGTAGCCATAACTTGCTACTAAATTCGTTGGATCAATCGCCCGAGCACCTAACAACCCGGATTCTTCACCAACTGTGATCACGACTTGAACTTTCGCATGTGATGCTCCGTTAGCCTTAATCGTCTCAATCGCTTCGAATAAAGCGGCAATTCCGGCTTTGTCGTCACTTCCGAGAATTGTCGTACCGTCAGATCTAATATATCCGTCCGCATCAATTTGTGGCTTAATGCCTACCCCTGGAGTAACTGTATCCATATGACAAGTAAACAAGATCGCAGGCTGATCCTTCGCATCTTCCGTTGCTTCAAGAATTGCAAATAAATTGTTAGCCTCATGTCCTGTTACCTTTGCCGCATCATCCTCTGTAACTGTCAATCCTAATTCAGTCAGTCGCGTTTTCAGAACTTTACTAATTGCGCCTTCATGACCAGATTCACTATCAACGGTTACCAAATCAATAAATTGTGCTACTAAACGTTTTTCTTGTACCATTTTGTTTCCTCCATCCGTCTCTTTCGTATACAATAGAATGTATTAATGTCATTCTATTGTATACGAAAGGAGCTTTTTCAATTATGCGTCAACAAAAAATTATTCGTCTTGTTGCAATTATCGTTGCAGCTGCTTTGTTAATTACTACCCTATTTGCAGGCGTAGGCTCTTTCTTCCTTTAAGGAAATTCAAAACATCCACTTGTGATCACGATGTTTATGCTAACGTAGCTTAGTCGGCGGCGAATATGCCCTCCATCGAAAGCCTGCGTGTGCTCACGTACACATAACGTACGCTGTGCTACTCGTTTCCGCTAGAGGGCATCTTCTTGATGCTGACAAGCGAATGTTTTGAACCTCTATTTGAAGCTTCGAGCGTTTGACCGCTTGTGTACTCGTACCGTACACGTTGCTGGGTTTTGTT
>DXHF01000542.1 GCA_019113605.1 Candidatus Paenibacillus intestinavium | reverse complement strand
CGATGGAAGCACCTACACCAATTAGCGCATATTTACACTCAGCGACGATGGTGAAGGCTGGTGTATATCTAGTCGCTCGGATGACGCCGATATTCGGTGCTCAGCTAGAATGGTCTTGGACCATTATTATTGTCGGGATTGTAACGCTATTTTGGGGCTCATTCAATGCGCTCAAGCAATATGATCTGAAAGCTTTGCTCGCTTATTCCACCATCAGTCAACTCGGATTAATAATGAGTTTGCTCGGTGTCGGTTCTATGGGGATGAACGGAATATTTGAAGATGAAATAAGCTTTGCTTTTATGGGTGCATTTCTTGCTGCGATCTTCCATCTTATTAATCACTCTGTGTTCAAAGGTAGTCTGTTTATGATGGTAGGTATTCTCGATCATGAAACAGGTACACGTGATATTCGTAAATTAGGTGGTATTATGCATCTTATGCCGATATCATTCACATTGACGATGATAGGTGCCTTCTCGATGGCTGGTTTACCACCATTTAGTGGATTTCTTAGTAAAGAGATGTTCTTTACGAGCATGCTTACGTTATCTGAAAACAATAGTTCATGGGTCAACATCATTCCTGTTGTCGCATGGATAGCAAGTATTTTCACATTTATTTACTGTATGATTATTATTTTCAAATCGTTCACAGGGACTTATCACGCTAATCTGTTAGAACGTGTGCCTCATGAGGCTCCAATTGGGATGCTAGCGTCACCTGCAACACTTTCTATATTAGCCATTGCTTTATTCTTCTTCCCTAGTCTTATCGTAACGTCTATTTTAGAACCTACGGTAAAAGGGATGGCTCCTAATTTATTTGCAAAGGATCCCAACTGGCATGCACCACATATAACGGCTTGGCATGGACCTAGTATTGAGTTATTTATGACAATAGGGCTTATTATTATCGGGATATTTCTATTCTTGAGAATAGAGAAATGGAAGTCATCCATCTTCTCCTTATTGTCCAAACGCTATAGCTTGAATCAGTTATATGATAAAGGTATTGTGTACTTAGAAAAATTCGGCGCGGCAGTAACTCGCAGTTATATGACTGGCTCTACGACACATTATTTAATTTATATTTTCTGTTTCTTAATCATTGCAGTACTTGGTACGTTGTTAGCAACCAATTCCTTCTACTTGGATATGTCCAATGATTCGCCAATTGAATGGTACGAATTCGTATTAGGTATCGCGACTGTTATTGCAGCAGTATTTGTTCTATTCTCCAAATCACGACTACTGTCTATTATGGGAGTTAGCGTTATTGGCTTTACCGTGTCGCTCTTCTTCGTCATTTTCCGAGCGCCGGATCTTGCCTTAACTCAGTTAGTTGTTGAGACGATTTCTACTACACTATTTTTACTATGCTTCTACTTCTTGCCGAAGTTGAAGACGAATATTACATCTTTAAAGTTCAAACTTACTAATGCAATTGTCGCTGTAGGCGTAGGAACGACATTAACGTTAATTGGCCTTTCTGCTTATGGTCATCGTATTTTCCAGCCGATTGCATCCTACTTCAACGATTCCTATCAATTAGCTGGTGCGAAAAATATCGTTAATGCTATCCTTGTAGATTTTCGTGCTTTCGATACGATGCTAGAAATTGTTGTACTGTTCTCAGCCGGTATCGGAATTTACACTTTGATTAAACTAAGACATGCGGGAAGGAATGAATAAAATATGAAGTTTACTGATGTTTATTTGCAAACAGCTACGAAAATTCTCGTATTTATAATCATGACCTTCTCTATCTATGTACTCTTTGCAGGTCATAATAATCCTGGTGGAGGTTTTATTGGAGGATTAATTACTGCTTCTGCGCTAATATTGCTCTATATTGCCTTCGATCTCCAGTCCGTACGTGATATTATTCCTGTAGATTTCAAGAAACTTGCTGCAACAGGTGTACTTATTGCTGTATTAACTGGCGTCGTTTCTCTTGTGTTGGATGTTCCTTTTCTCTCACAAACCTACACTTACGTTGATCTGCCTTTCCTTGGGAAAACTGAGCTCGCAAGCGCAATGATCTTTGATCTAGGTGTATACTTGACCGTCCTGGGGACGACAATGACGATCATTACGAGCATAAGTGAGGATGACATCTAATGGAAACATTTATTATTATTATTGCCGGGATACTTTTTACGATTGCTGTTTATCTTATTTTGAATAAAAACTTTCTGCGGATCATTCTGGGTGTAACATTGTTCAGTCATGCTACCCACCTTATGTTAATCGCGATTAACGGACTTAAGAAAGGTAATGCTCCATTGCTAAGTGAGCACGGTGAAATTTATACAGATCCAATTCCACAAGCATTAATATTAACATCTATCGTCATTAGCTTCGCCCTTACTGCATTACTACTTGTGCTGGGCTATCGAACCTATATCGAGCTTGGAACTGACAACATGAAAAAGCTGAGAGGAGAATCGCATGAGTAATATTCTAATCTATCCCATTATTATCCCTTTGCTAATGGCAATGGTACTTGTATTTTTCCGCGAAAAAATTAGACTGCAGCAATGGTTAACTAGTATAAGTGTACTCGCTGTTATTGCGATATCTGCTTTCACTGTCTACCATGTTTCCGAGCAAGGTATTTCCGTGCTTGAGCTAGGTGGTTGGTCCGCACCTTATGGTATTGTGCTCGTTGGTGATATGTTGGCTGTTATTCTAGTCACGGTAGCAAGCTTTGTAACGTTAATGTGTTTACTATTTGGCTTCAATTCATTCGAAATCGGTCATAAACGCCATTTTGTCTATCCGATGATTCTTATACTACTTGCAGGTGTGAATGGAAGCTTCTTAACAGGAGATATCTTCAATCTATTCGTATTTTTCGAGGTTATGCTCATTGCATCGTATGTACTAATCGTACTGGGTGGTAAGAAAATTCAGCTTCGAGAATCCATTAAATATGTACTTATCAATGTTATTGCATCTACCTTATTCGTTATCGCAACTGGTTATTTATATTCTGTTACTGGAACTTTGAATATGGCGCATCTATCTGAACGTGTTGCAATGGCTAGCCTAGATGGCCTACTTACAGCAATAAGCTTCTTATACTTAACCGTATTCGGATTGAAATCAGGACTATTGCTGTTCTTCTGGCTGCCTGGTTCATACAGTGCCCCACCTGCACCGATTGCAGCATTGTTTGCAGCATTGTTAACGAAAGTAGGTGTATATACGATTATCCGTATGTTCACACTTATTTTCTACCATAATCCAGAGGTTACACATACAGTGATGATGTGGATGGCCGCCATAACGATGATTCTCGGTGCTCTTGGTGCTATCTCACAATGGGAAATAAAGAAGATACTCTCCTATAATGTTATCGTTTCTGTAGGTTTCATCTTATTCGGAGTATCGATAGCGACCGAGCAATCACTCAGTGGCTCTCTCTTCTATCTCATTCATGATATGCTTTCTAAAGCTTTAATCTTTATTACTGGCGGCGCGATTATTAGTATTTTCGGTACGGATAAGCTTAAAGAATTTAGCGGCTTAATTCTATTCCGTCCACTGCTTGGCTGGTTATTCTTTATCGGAGTATTAGCATTAGCTGGTGTTCCGCCTCTCGGTGGCTTTGTTGGTAAAGTAATGATCTTAAAAGGTGCAGTGGCCGAGGGAGAATTAATTGTATCGATTATTGGCTTGTTAACGAGCTTACTCGTCTTGTACTCCGTTATGAAAATATTTATCCATAGCTTCTGGGGCGAAACGTTAATGAGTGAAGGACAAGAATATTCTACTGGTACCAATGCATTACTGCCAGGTACGATTCTTGTTGTCTGTATTGCTGGTATGGGTATTGGTGCAGAATGGATTATGACATTTATCTCACAAGCAACGGATGTTATGGTCAATCCAAATATATATATCGAGGCGGTACTCCAACAGATTAGTCCTTGACCCCAGCCTAAGTAAAAGGGAAGTGTAAATCAATGACAACGCAGATACTAATTAACCTATTAATTGCTTTTATTTGGATGCTTCTGAATGAAAGCTGGAATATCGTTATTTTTGCAGTCGGCTATGTAGTTGGCTTTATTATCATCCTAACGATGCGACGCTTTTTCCCTACCCCATTCTACGGAAGAAAGCTGTCAGCTGTAGTAAATCTGCTCATACTATTTATCGTTGAACTATTCAAATCAAGCATCACTGTTCTAAAGGAAATTCTACGTCCTAGGTTAACGATTCAACCCGGCATCTTCAAATCCGAGACGATTCTTGAAACTGATTATGAAATTTCATTACTAATTTCATTGCTAACATTAACGCCAGGATCAGTCGTCATGGAAGTTGATCCAAAGCAACGGGTGCTATATATACACGCGATGGACGCAAAAGATTTTCATAACAATATTACAAAAACTAAAAAGAAATTCGAAAAAGCGATTATCGAGGTGATGCGATAGTGTTTAATAATATTATGTTGCTCGCGATGTTTCTACTTTCTATCTCACTTATTATTACGCTTTATCGTATTATTAAAGGACCGACGATTCATGATCGAATTCTGGCGCTCGATTCTATTGCCTACATCATTATCGGAATAGTGGCTATATTATCGATCCATCTTAACTCTCATGCTTATCTGGAAACGATATTATTAATCGGTATACTAGCATTCCTAAGTACGATTGCATTAAGCAGATATATGGAAAGGGGTGTCGTCATTGGGCGTAAACGGAATGATTGAATGGATTGTCATTATCCTAGTACTATTTGGCACCGCGATGAGTTTGCTAAGCTCATTTGGACTGATTCGCTTGCCGGATGTATATAATCGTGCTCATGCCACAACAAAGAGCGCGACATTAGGAATACTATCCATACTATTAGGTGCATTTATTTATTTCTCGTTCACCCATGGTGTTTCAAGTATTAGGCTATTGCTAGCGATCGTGTTCGTGTTTCTAACCGCTCCTGTCGCTGGCCATCTTGTTACTCGTTCTGCACATCGTTACGGCACACCGCTTGCTCCAATAAGTGTACAGGATGATTTGAAAGTATTGTACGATCAACAAGTTGTAAAAGATGAGCAAGAAAGACCTGTGGATGCAGATAACTGATCATAATAATCAAAAAAAGTTGTTCTCACTAACTCGAGAACAACTTTTTTTTGAATTTTATCCCGCTCGATCGCTAATATAATCACTCTCTTACGGTAATGAATACTACATATTCTTAACATAGTGTGCATTTGGCTTCGAAACGCTACTTTTTAGCTCTGACAATCTCTTCGGATGCATTTTTTAGACATTTCCCCCCGTTATGGGGTTAACTGCAAATAGAGAGTGGATGTTGCCTTCTGGATCTGCAAAGAACGCCGTGGTGTGCCCCCAGGACATCACCTTCGGAGCTGTTATCCCTATAGCCCCTTTTGCTACAAAGTCATCATACATCACGTAAATCTCCTCTGGAGAATCACATTCGAAGTTAAGCTCAAAGGCTTGTCCCTTTCGCTCTTCTACAAATGAATGGTGTCCGTTTGTGTTATTTGCCATTAATGGTGCCGAGAAAATTGCTAGTCGAACACCATCATTCTCAAATTCAGTGTAATGTTCTTCTTCTATTACAACCTTAAATCCCAGGACATCACGATAAAATTTAGTCAATCTAGCAACATCAAGCGCCAAAACAGTGATGCCTTCTAATTTTACTCTCACGTCCAACCCTCCACCCCTTCAACATAAATTCAATGAACTTATGTACTTATCGAATAACATTGTAGTTTTTGATTGTAGGTTCAAGCCATCTGCCAATAACATCCCTTCTGATATAAAGAATTATTTAGAGTATGAAACGCACATAAGAATTATAGATTTCACTTTTTTATCTGACTATTTAGTTCTTCTAATTGTTTTATTAAAAAAGTTTGGAACAAATAAGACTGAACTACGAAAAATAATTCGAGACTTTAGAGATGTATGTGAATTACTTAGAAATAATATTCCCACAAATATATGGCATCAAATAGTTGGTACCAATATCTCTAGCACATTAAATCAATTGGAATTTTATGTGTAAAAACTTTACTTATATTTTTTATATGTTAGCGTATACTATAACTAATAGCGGTGTATTGCTGCGGCGTACACTTAAGGAGACTGGATGCGTCCGGTCTCCTTTTCAATTTAATTTCAGAAAATCTTATATATTTATAATACGCCTCACTAGATTAATCTTCACTAATTAGCTGATCATCCTGGAATACGATCACAAATCCAACACTTTACCTACTCACTAATCTCCCAACACATGTAGCATTTAACTTACCAATTATTAATCGCATGCTCCACAAAGCCTACCAAATTATTAATTTCAAACACTTCACCATCATCCAATATTACTTTACCATCGAATCTAGCAAAAACTTGATGACAGCTATTATCAACGAATAACATTTTCGTAGCAGTTTGTTGATCGTAAATAGGGGTGAACACCATCTCAAAGCGGCCATCTTCACTCGTAATCCTTTTTGGAGACATAAAGCCATTTTCATCAAGTGTTATATTAATTTTACTTATTTTATGTGCTTTTCCGTCATAGAATAGCATGTTCTCAGTAGCCGCCGAAGTATCTCCAAAACCGAAACCGATATTAAAGCCAAAACGTTTGCCATTCACATAGCTACTGCCACTACCCCAAATCCATTC
>DXHF01000541.1 GCA_019113605.1 Candidatus Paenibacillus intestinavium | reverse complement strand
GAAAGATTCAAACGTGGAGATACATCACGACAAACAGAAGGCTCTGGACTCGGACTTGCCATTGCCAAATCAATCGTGGACCTTCATGATGGCAGCCTTCGTATTGAAACGGAAGGCGACTTATTCAAAGTGAGTATTTCTCTAAAGCTTGTAATATAGATGGACTTTCCGAGTTCGCTTCATATTCGATGCCGACTAAGCTCCGCATGACTTCGTTATCAAAATCCGCTTGTTGAACAAGCTCTATAAGTAAGAAGCTCATTTAGCTGCTGTTCGAAAAGTAGTTTCGTGAGTCTATATAAACATAACTAAACCCCAAAAATCGATATTTTTGGGGTTTAGTTTGGTTAAGTTTTTATTTGCTTTGGACTTTCTGGGCACGCCCATGTACTGTTTGCAATGAGCACTATCGATTAGTAGCTAATCATAGCTCTAATAATGTTCCTCCAGTAGTCCGCAATTATCAATAATTAATCTCAGTCCACTATATCTACACATCAGCCTCATCCAAAGTAAAATCATGTGAAGGTGCAAGCAACTCAAGCACCTGCTCCGGATCCCACATCGATTCCTTCGTCTCATCCGCTTCTAATATATCATCGATAAGTTGCTGCTTTCTCTGTTGTAATTGCAGCATTTTATCTTCCAATGTACCTTCTGCAACTAATTTAATAATATTGACGACATTACGTTGTCCGATCCGATGAACACGATCAGCCGCTTGTTGTTCAACCGCCGGATTCCACCATAGGTCATATAAAACAACGGTATCTGCTCCAGTTAAGTTCAGCCCAGTTCCACCAGCTTTCAATGATAGGAGGAACATATCTCGCTCGCCATTGTTGAATCGATCGCAGTTTTGCACACGTTCAAGCGGCGGAGTCTGACCATCAATATAGAAAAACTGATAACCACGCAATGCTAGCTGCTGGGAAATAATATGCAGCATAGAAGTGAACTGTGAGAAGATAAGTAGTCGTTTCCCTTCGCGGTAGCTATCTGCAACTAACTCTAGTAGCTGCTCTAATTTAGCAGAACCGCCATCGTAATTTTCCATGAACAGTGAAGGGTGACAACAGATTTGACGCAATCTCGTAATACCTGCTAGCAACTTAATTCTTGTTTTGCCACGCTGCTTCGGATCAAGATGCTTCAGTGTATCCTCTTGTAGCTTTGCAAGAAATGCGAGATATATCTTTTTCTGTTGGGGTAACAATGGAGCAACTAGTGTCGTTTCGATCTTATCGGGCAACTCTTCAATAACTTCACTTTTCTTTCTGCGCAAGAGGAAAGGTGAGATTCGAGCTAAGAGAACATCTCGTGGCCAGTCCATAAAATGCTGTTTTTCTGTAAATGTGTTCGGATTGACTAGATTCATAATAGACCATAATTCGTCCAAACGATTTTCAATCGGTGTGCCCGTCAAAGCAAAACGATAGCTTGCATCAATCGCTTTAACCGCTTTGGCTGTGAGCGTATAGTCATTTTTGAATGCTTGAGCTTCATCGCAGACGAGCGTATGATAGCGCAATGTCATAAATTTAGCAATATGCTGTCGCAGAGCTTGATACGATACAATCCAGACATCCGCTTGCTGTTGATCATTAGAAGCAGTAATGCTAGTTTTGATATCTGAAGCTTCGACAACACAAGTTCGCACGGTCGGTGCAAATCGTTGGAATTCCGCTTGCCAGTTATAGAGCAGCGAAGCTGGTGTTACGATTAGCACCTTCTGCTCGGATTGACGAATATCATCTAGTACTGACGTAAGGAATGCGATAACTTGTATCGTTTTACCTAATCCCATCTCATCAGCTAGTAAGCCTCCAAGATTATAATCAGCGAGCATTCTCATCCATTGATAGCCATCGATTTGATAATCACGTAAAGTAGCGGTTAGAGTTTGTGGTATCGGTACTTCATATAGCTCTGGATGCTGAATATGATCAATAAATTTCTTCAGCGAGCGAGATAGCTTGATCGGGCTATCACTTGGCAAGCTTTGAATATAGCCAATACTTCTTCTAATTGGAATCTGATCGTCAAACAGTGTAGGATGTTCAAGTCCAAGCTCGTTCATGACTTTAATAAGCTGATCGTATTTCTCATGCTCAAGCGATAATAACGTTCCTTGGGAAAGCCGATAGAAGCGACGTTTGAGCTTTAATGATTGAATAACTTCACGAAGTTCGTCATTACTAATTCCTGTCATAGAGAAGGAGTACTGGAGCCAGTTACTTTTTTCATCCCAGCTAAGTGTAAGCTCAGGGTATACATCTTCAGCAACATAACGCACACGAACTGCGGTTGTCGCTAGTACGGTTGTACAGAGTTTAAGCTTGGGGAGCGCATCATGCAGAAAGCTATATTCATCTTCATCACTTTCAATAATCCAGCCGCCTTCTGTTTGCAAGCTTGGTATTTGAGCGATAATATTAAGAATAGCTTGTTCTTTCTCCCGTTCTCTAAGCATAATAAATTCCGATTGTACTTGAGCGGCTTCAGGTAATAGTGGATTAATAATGAGACCGCCGTAATGAAATTCCAGTCCAACTAACAAACGGTCGCGAACTCTATCAAGAAATAGCTGTGCTTGCAGAGGCTGCTGGATAACCTTCGTTGTAATTTCATCTGCAATGACGACATGTGCAATACGATGAAGCTTTGGCAAGACAACATCCAATAGAGATGATAGCAGATGTGGTTCAATCGTCATTTCATAATGTTCATCAGCTAGAAGTAGCTTTTGAATACCTTGTAGCTGCTTAGCATGCTCATAGCTTATGTTGAACCATTGACCGTACATAATCGCCAACTCGTAGGCTGGCATGACTATTAAATGATGGAGGGTACTGCAGCGCAGCCAATATTGCTTATTATCCTCCGTAATTGTTAATGGTAATGGAAGCTTACCTTCCGCTATTTCAATCGTATCAAACCGTTGCAGTTGCTCATCAAGTGGGCCAGCAGGTAAATAGTATTCAACAGTAACATGCTCGTAAGCAAGTAGCTGACCTGCGATCCGGTGATACCAAGCTGCCGGTAATGGAATGCTTTTCATACGAGTGGATGCTCGTTCAAATTCTAGCATTTGCAGTAGTGCTACAGCAAGTTGTCTCATTGCTGGGGCAATATAATGCTGATCGGGATCGTAATAGGCAGTTTTGGAAATAGGAAAATAAAGCCGATTAACAATAGCTTCCAAAAAGGCTTTTGGCCCAGCAATATGAAATTTTTTTTTGAGTCCAGCAAATATTTCAAGGAACATCATATATTGATCACTTTGTTCCATAATGATACAGCGCAGCTGAACAGGAAACAACGTTAGTCGCTGTGGGGCTCTTATATGATCAGATTGAAATAATTGGAGCATCTGCTCCGCTTTAGAATGATTATCGTTATGCATAAACAATTTCCTCACGAATCGATTAGTTATAAGAGTATTATACCACTAATACTAGGCTTTGCTTAACATCATATAACTTGCTACTATTAAAGGGTGTTCGCTGCGAGAAGTAATCATTGTGTGGGGCCGCTGCGAGAACAAATTGCAGTTCCGATCGGAGATCGCTCCGAGAACAAATTGCTGTTCCGATCGCCGTTGTCCTCGGATTTATTGTAATGGGAATAGCGGTATAAATCCGAGGACAAAAACGAACGCTTCGCTTCTCCACTAGCAATTAGTTCTCTCCGCTAGGGCAAAGTAGAATGATTAATTCTCTCCGCTATTGTAGGTGGGTAATGAATAAAGGGAATATGCCTTTTGTCGTTACTAATTAGTTCATTCATCATCTTTATAAAACAAAATTGGTACTACCGCCGATCCGTTCAAGCGACTAGGTTTCACTTATCATTGAACCTAAGTAGTACCTTTTTTCTTGAATTGGCATAGTAGCATAGATTGTGGATTGAACAACGGCACAATTACTTTAATGCGTCGAGTAAATGGGGTTAAGCATCGAACAAAGCAAAATGTTTCTCTAACCTTTGAGCGGTGCTCCACGAGAATCGTTACTATGGAAAGAGCTGGATGTATAGGTTATAGATGTGTACACATTAAATACAAAATAAAGGAGCTACTCAAATGATTAATAAATTATCTATATTAGATGTTTCACCTATTCTACAAGGCAGTACGGTTGGCGATGCGCTTAAGCGTACGGTTGATTTGGCACAGCATGCGGAGCAATGGGGGTATTCTCGTTATTGGCTAGCTGAGCATCATAACTCTCCAAGTATTGCTAGCTCAGCTACAGCAGTAGTTATTGGTCATGTTGCGTCACAAACTACATCGATTCGAGTAGGATCAGGCGGCGTTATGCTACCCAATCATGCACCATTAGCGATTGCTGAGCAATTTGGTACATTGGAAGCATTATTTCCAGGACGTATAGATCTTGGATTAGGCAGAGCGCCAGGAACTGATCCGTTAACTGCAAAGGCACTTCGGGGTGAGCGTGGTACCAATGGACAAAATTTTCCGGATCAGCTAGATGAATTGAGAAAGTATATCGATCCAACATACGGGACTAGCCGTCCAGCGATACGAGCAATTCCTGGGGAAGGTAGTAATGTACCAGTTTGGCTACTAGGTTCAAGTGATTTCAGTGCTACGCTAGCTGCTCAGCAAAGCTTACCGTTCGCGTTTGCTGGACATTTCTCACCAACTTATATCGTACCTGCATTAAAATTATATCAATCACAATTTGTGCCCTCGACTCGTTATCCGAAGCCATATAGTATGGTAGCTGTCAATGTGATTGCCGCGGAAACGGATGAAGAAGCACAATACTTAGCTACTTCGATGTATCAGTTGTTTCTAGGCTTCGTGAGAAGCAAGTCTGCTCCATTAGCTCCACCAGTTCGTAATATGGATACTATTTGGAGTGCGCAAGAGAAAATGTTTGTAGACCAGCAAGTCGGCTCGTCTATTATTGGTAGCAAGGAAACGGTTAAGCAGAAGTTAGAGCAGTTAGTTGCAGCTACTGGAGTTGATGAAGTGATGGTGACCGCATATATTTACGATCATGAGGCTAGGCTCCAATCATTCGAAATTGTAGCCTCCTTGATGAGGTAGTTCAAAAAATGGACTTTGATAACGAAGTATTGCTAACGTAGCTTACTCGGCATCGAATATGAAGCGAACTTGGAAAGTACGGTTCGCGTGTACGTAATCATGTACACTTGCGCTTCCGCCTTTCTCAAGTAACGCTCCATCTTCTCGATTCTGAAAGCCCATTTTTTGAACCTTCATTGTAATAGGTAGTTCAAAAAATGGACTTTGATAACGAAGTAGTGCTAACGTAGCTTAGTCGACAACAAAGATGGAACTTCTTGATTGTTATCGTGCTTACGTATATCTCATATACGTTGTGCTACTCGCAAGATGAAATGCGCAAGTATGCTGTAGTGAGTAAGCTTTGGAAAAGGGGAATGAGCGTGTCTACGATACTTATTGCCGAGGATGATCAAGAAATTGCTCAATTGGTAGCGATGCATATTGAGCATGAGGGACATAATACTATACTCGCATATGATGGACAGGCTGCTTTAGACATCATTATGTCGCGCCCCGTTGATCTCATTATATTAGATATTATGATGCCATTACTGGATGGTCTGGAGCTAACGCGGAAAATAAGAGAAAAATACAGTATGCCGATTATTTTTCTAAGTGCAAAAACATCCGACATGGATAAAATTACTGGACTTATTATGGGTGCTGATGATTATATGACGAAACCATTTAATCCGATGGAATTAGTAGCTAGAGTGAATGCGCAGCTTAGAAGATATACACAGCTTAACCAAAGCTTGAACGAAAAGGAGTCCCAGCTGCTTATCCAAGGAGGCTTACAAATCGACCCTACTACAAGAATGGTTACATTGTATGATCAAGTGATCGAGCTTACTCCCAAAGAGTTTGATATTTTGTATCTTTTAGCGCAGCATCCAAAAAAGGTGTTTAGCATAGAAAATATATTCGTTCAAGTATGGGGGGAATCGTATCAGGACGGTGCCAATACGGTAATGGTACATATTCGTACGCTTCGCAAAAAGCTTGGAAAAGACAAAGATCAATGGATTAAAACAATATGGGGAGTGGGGTATACGTTTAATGGGTAGAGCAATGAAAAGCTTTCGAACTAAAATGCTCTTATTATTCATGCTCAGTATTGCAACGTCGGCCATTATTACATATGGAATTTACCGGGGGATGCAATATTACTACCATAATTATGTATACGCTGAGGACACTATAGCAATGTGGCGAAAATGGATACTCAATGTTGGCGACGTGAACTTCTTCCTTATTGTTTTTATTCCGTTAGCAATTTTGATATTTTATCTACTGACGATCCCGTATTCGGGCTATTTCAGATCTATATCTCGTGGCATTCATCATCTTGCCAATGGTGAATTTTCGGAGCAGGTTGTTATTGCGTCACGCGATGAATTTCAAATTATTGCTGAAGACATTAATCGTGCAGGAATGAAGCTTCAAGAAGCAGTAACTCGCGGTGATTTTGCCGAAAGCAGTAAGGATCAGCTTGTGCTCAATTTGGCTCATGATCTAAGAACACCACTTACTTCAGTTATTGGGTATTTGGAGTACATTTTACAGCATGAAGAGTTAGCAAAAGAAACATCAACGCATTATACGATGATTGCTTATACGAAGTCCAAGCGATTAGAAACACTAATTGAACAGTTGTTTGAAATTACTAGAATGAACTATGGTCATCTTTCATTAAAGCAAAAGCCGCTTGATCTCATTCAATTGCTTGTTCAGTTGACGGAGGAATTATATCCTATCTTCGAATCACATCAGCTGGAGGCGAGATTAAGCTTACCATCAGTTGTTCAAATAAATGGCGATGGGGAACTACTCGCACGTGTTTTTGAAAATTTGTTTGCTAATGCAGCAAGGTATGGGCACGAGGGACAATACGTCGATATTGAAGGGGAAATATTTGATGATCATATTGAAATTGTCGTAAAAAATTACGGTAGTTATATTCCTCAGGAAGAGCTTCCTTTTCTATTTGACATGTTCTATAGCGGGGATCGTGCTCGTACAGAGCAAGATGGAAGTACTGGACTAGGTTTATATATTGCGAAAAATATTATTGAGCAGCATGGCGGTTCGATTAGCGTGCAAAGTGAGGTTACCGCTACGCAATTTACAGTAATATTGCCTATTGGATTGAAAATTTAAGAAATACTTAAGATTTCCCCAACTTTTTTATTAATATCCTTTCGTTATGATAGATGAACAATGTAATGAGAGGAAGCTAGAAATGAAGAAAGCAATCGTATTATCATGCGTAGCAGCAGTGCTAATCTATCTATTTGTTGGTTTCAAGGAACGTGGCGTGCAGCTCATGCCGTATAATAATAATGAATTACAACAAGATGGATATGAGCTTATGACTGTAGAAGAAGAAATGAAATATGCGGGGAATTTAATTCTCGTTAACAAAGACTATAAGCTGCGCGATGAAGGCTTGGTTGATGATCTCGTCCTTGTTGTGAAAGAAGATCAATATACTAGAGGATATCGGCTTGATAATGAAGATATTAAGATATCAGAATTAGTCATTAGCAACTTTCAAAATATGGTTGACGATGCGCAAGAAGATGGAATAACACATTTAATATTGAATAGTGGCTATCGAAATCAAGAGAAGCAGGCTTCGTTATATAATGAAATGGGTTCTCAATACGCTTTACCGGCGGGATATAGTGAGCATAATATCGGATTATCAATGGATATCGGTTCACTAGTAGGCAAGATGGAAGACGCACCTGAAGGGAAATGGCTAAGGGAAAATGCTGCTCGGTTTGGTTTTATATTACGTTATCCTGAGGACAAAGTTGATATTACGGGAATTGAATATGAGCCATGGCATTTTCGGTATGTGGGAGTTCCACATAGTGTCATTATGCAAGACCGGCGTTGGGTGCTTGAAGAATATTTGCAATATGTAAGAGAAAATCATAATTTGCAAACTACGATTGCTGGGAAGAAATATTTGATTAACTATTATGAGTTTGAACAAGAGTTGCAAATTAAAGTACCGACAAATAAAAGCTATACTATTTCAGGAGATAATATTAAAGGGGTTATCGTGACGTTAGAGCTAGGAGGACAATAAAGATGTTACGAAAAATTCTGTTAGTTCCGCTTTTTTTAATCAATTTGTTTATGCTATTGAAAATTATTTTATTTAAATTCGGTCCAGTTTCGCTGATGACTTTAATAGAACAAGCAAAAAATACGTTCGAGCATCCAGACATCATTATTAATAGATGGAAATGGGCTAATCTTGTACCTTTAGATACGATAACACAAAGCTTTGGACTCCAACTCAGCATGTCACAATTCATGAATTTGTATGGCAACATTGCTATATTTATCCCGACTGGTATTTTAATTAGTTTGATGGTGAAAAAAAGATGGTCATTATCTATTCTCATATCTTTTGGAATTAGCTTAATGCTAGAAAGCCTACAGTTAGTACTAGCAATGGGTTCCTTTGACGTAGACGATCTTATTCTGAATACTGCTGGTGGGATGATAGGCGCGGGAATTGTTGTAATTGGAACTGCTGTGTTTAGAAGACTATTTCGCTTTGGTGTAGTTCAAGAAGTAAGCTAATCTGAAGCGGAGAAAACTAATTGATAGTGGAGCTGCTACTAGTTCTCGTAGTGTTGATATTATATACTAGATCACGCTACCAAATTATGGTACGATGTTTGCTAGCAGTGCTACAAATATATGATTTGGAGATGAGAGACTAGTGAAAAAAAGTTTAGCTATTTTATTTTCATTTTTGCTAATTTTCACAATCGCTTTACCAGTTCAAGCAGCAAGTTCTACGAACGCAACGGTCTATTATAATGGAGAAAAATTAGCATTAACGGAAGCACCATTTATTGAAAAAGGTAAAACATACATACCATTGCGCAGCTATTTCAAAGAGCTAGGCTATAATGTATCCTATTCGGATAAACAGAAAACTATTATAGTTTCATATGAAGGTTTTAAATCTACTATTGATTTGAAAACAAATAAAGTTTCTGAATATGGCGAGGTAATTGTCGACAAGCTAGATGTTATACAACGTAATTATACGACTTATGCCCCACTTAGAGAATTACAACCGATTACATTATTGAATATGGAATGGAAGAAAGAGAGCAACTCGATCTATTTAACGGATATGTATCCAGCAACCGATGTAGAAACGCTAGAAGCCCAATTAGCTTCTCAAGGATTTTTATGGAAGACAGTACATAATGGAAATACTGTATATCTACTAGGCTCGATCCACGTTGGGGATGAAGCATTATATCCATTAAGAACCGAAATTAATGAGGCATTCGCAGCATCTGATGTTGTTGTAACTGAAGTGGATACAAAGAAAGAGTTAACGA
>DXHF01000540.1 GCA_019113605.1 Candidatus Paenibacillus intestinavium | reverse complement strand
ACGGCACAAAATAAATATTTTTCGTAACTAACAGCTTCGCTATGTTTGCGGCATTCAACCCTAGACCATCGTTTGTAGAAATAGCAATGACGATTGGACGACCGTTACGCATTTGCGACTTAGCTGCCATTAGCACTGCACTATCCGTAATCGCGTTCGCTAAGCGACTTGTCGTATTACCAGTGCATGGTGCAATCGTTAGCACATCGATTTTCTTCGATGGTCCCAGCGGTTCTGCTTGCACAATTGTTGAAATAATCTCATTGCCGGTAATCCGGATCAATTCACTGCGCCACTTCTCCGCTGTACCAAAACGTGTATCCGTTGTTAGCAATGTATTGGAAACAATCGGTATTACGTTAGCACCAGCATCGATAAATCGCTGTATTTGAGGCATTATTTCTTCTAAAGTACAATGTGAACCTGATAATGCATAACCTACTGTTAATCCATCCCAATTCATCGTAAATCCCTCCGCATCGTCAATTCCGTGTGAATCAATTGACTTAAGCAATCTGCCAGTAGTAAACCTGCAGTTCTAGGGGCTACGATGCCAGGCAAGCCTGGTGCAAGTATAGCTTTCAGGCCTCGTGCTTCTGCAAAGTGGAAGTCTGTTCCACCTGGCTTAGTCGCGAGATCAATAATAACCGTACTTTTTTGTAGTTTTTCGATTATTTGCGCTGTGATTATCATAGTCGGAATTGTGTTAAAAAGCAAGTCAATATTACCTACAAACTGCTCAAGATCCTTTGTATAAAAAGGATTGAAGCCCATTTCATACGCTCTTGCATATTGCTCAGAACGTCTTACACCCAAATAAACATTTGACCCTAATGCTTGTAATGTCCTTGCCATTGTGACCCCAGTTCGACCAAATCCTAACACCATTGAGTTAGATCGATGAATCGTAATGTCTGTATGCTGAATCGCCATCATTAGAGCACCTTCAGCTGTAGGAATAGAGTTATAGATAGCTACATCATCACGTTCAAACAACTCTACTAGCCGGTATTTACTATCATTACATAATTGCTTCAAGTAGCTTTTGGCGATTCCTGTATAAATGGTGCAATGATTAGGTAACGCTAGCAAATACTCCTTCGTTAGCTGCAAGCTCTCACTACTGAAAACAGTATGAATAAAGCCATCATCATCCGTACCAACTGCTGGCAGGATTAATGCATCAAGATCCTCAAACGATCTAATATCTAATTCTACAGCAACTGCGCGTGGATGTAGTTCTTTCTTCTGATCAAATCCACAAATAGTAACTTGAGCATTCAGTTCACAAAGCTTATGAATCACTTCAAGTTGCCTAGCATCGCCGCCAAGTAGAAGTACTTTTACGCCTGTTAACATCAGGCACACTCCTTTCTGGCTCAAAAATATAAGTTATTGTATGCTTCGACTCGCTAATGGGTGATTATCCATGCCTATCGTTTTACGCAATACCACTTTTGTTAAATGCGATCTGATTCACTGTGCGATGAAGCTTACTTCTTGGGTAATGCTTCGATATTCTACTTCTAGTACTCTTCGTTGAATTTAGCAACAGCGCAATTGCTACAGCATACTTTGACTAACGGACACAGATGCAGCTAATGATTCGTTTTCCAGGGTTTTATAATTTAAGCGTACACCAGAGACTTTAGTACCACGTTTACGTGCCATTCCTACCCGAAAACTAGTGATTAAGAGTCGTAGTGTCCGTCAAAATGACAAAGGGGATAAATAGAACGGAATAAGGTCTCTCCTGTCCGCTAATAAATTTTCTATCGAATGCTTTTCATCTTTCCACCTATGCCTAGCGGAGAGAACTAATTGCTAGTGGAGAAACGATAGCGTTCGTTTTTGTCCTCGGATTTATACCGCTTGACCAATCCAATAAATCCGAGGACAACGGCGATCGTAACAGCAATTGGTACTCGGAGCGACCTTCGTTCATAACAGCAATTGGTTCTCGGAGCGACCTTCGATTGGAACAGTAAATTCTCCTCACAGCGGTTGCAAACCACCTATCATCACTTGCCATCAGCGACAAACACAAAAAAGCATCTCTTTGCTACTAGTTAAGTAGCAAAGAGATGCTTAGAACGCTATAGAATATTTAGAAAATAAGTGCTATCAATATGCTAGACACCAGTATGTCCGAAACCGCCCGCTCCACGCAATGTATCCGGAAGCTCATCCGCTTCAACAATGGTTACGTTAGGGACAACTTGGAAGAGCATTTGAGCGATGCGTTCACCACGTTCAATGATGAATGGAGCTTGACCATGATTGATCAATAATACTTTAACCTCACCGCGGTAATCGGCATCGATCGTACCAGGTGAATTAAGACATGTGATGCCATGTTTATAAGCTAGTCCACTTCGCGGACGAATTTGTGCTTCTAATTCAATGGGCATCGCCATTGCAAAGCCAGTCGGAATAAGCTGACGCTCTCCTGGTGCTAGTACTATTGGTTCTGCCACAGCAGCTTGAAGATCAAAGCCCGCAGAACCTTCTGTCATCCGTTTTGGAATAAGTAAATCTTCATTACCTTCTAGTCGTTTAAATAACACTTGAAACAAGCTGATCCCTCCTAAGTTTCGCAATTGCTTTATCATCATTACCTACCATCGACACCGCGAACGGAGTTGACAACATAATCTTTGTTACTTCTCTAATCTCGTCCATTGTAATATTATCAATATGAGTCAGTAAAGTATCTAATGAATTATGCTTACCCAGCATCAGCTCATGTTTACCATTACGATTCATGCGACTGCTTGTACTTTCAAGATTCAAAATTAATGAACCCTTCAATTGTTCTTTACCTCTAGCAACTTCTGCATCAGTTAACCCCTTTTTACCTACTTCGTGCATCAGTTCCATCGTAAGATCAAGAACATCCTTTGTTTGCTTTGGCGCAGTACCTGCATAGATCGTGAACAAGCCAGAATCAGCAGCAGAACTATGATAGGAATATACAGAGTATGCTAATCCTTTTTCCTCACGAATAACTTGGAACAATCTTGAACTCATGCCGCCGCCTAATGCGTTATTAAGTAGGATCATTGCATTTTGCAATGGGTCACCTAATGCACAGCCAGGGAATGACATACAAATATGATTCTGTTCTGTTTTCTTTTGGAAGAACGAGTATTCACCAATAAATTGAGGAACGACGATGCTATCTGTTAACGGTACATTATTTTGATAATGACCGAAATATGTTTCTAATAAATCAAGTAACGCTTTATCCTCTACATTTCCCGCTACACTAAGGACAATATTGTCAATCGTATAGCGTTCCTTCATAAAGTCTCGCAATGTTTGCGAGTTCATACTTGCTAATGTTTGCTCTGTTCCAAGTATAGAATAAGCTAATGGATCATTGCCGTATGCAGCTTTAGCAGCGTCATCGTGAACACGATCGTCCGGCGTATCCTCATACATTGAAATTTCTTCTAATATAACATTACGTTCCTTCACAAGCTCTTCTTCATCCATTTGCGAGTGGAAGAACATATCAGAAAGCGCGTCTACAGCTAACGGTAAATGCTGATCCAAAACTTTAGCGAAATAGCAAGTATATTCTCGTGAAGTGAATGCATTTACGTTACCACCAATTCCGTCGAATAAATCAGCAATATCGCGCGCACTTCTTTGCTCCGTACCTTTGAACATCATATGTTCGATAAAATGTGAAATTCCGTTATTAAGTTCTGTCTCATTACGCGAGCCATTTTTTACCCAAATACCAATTGAGACGGATCTAACCGTAGGAATTTTTTCGACAACGACACGCATGCCGTTGCTAAGCTTGAACTTTTCCACCAAGCAACCTCC
The DNA here is from genome assembly GCA_019113605.1 of Candidatus Paenibacillus intestinavium. Classification (GTDB taxonomy): domain Bacteria; phylum Bacillota; class Bacilli; order Paenibacillales; family Paenibacillaceae; genus Pristimantibacillus; species Pristimantibacillus intestinavium. The sequence continues at coordinate 4,475 of DXHF01000540.1, read as the reverse complement.
TAAAACTTTTCGTATCTTCTTGATTGACTTTCTTGTAACGAAAAGTTACTTCGAAAGCATTAACTAAACTTTTCGTATCTTCTTGATTGTCTTCCTGCAACGAAAAGTTACTATGAAGTATATAAATTATTGAATCATTTAACTATATCAGAATAAATCTACTCCCTCAACTTTATCCTGTAATCGTTCAGACGATAGTGTATTACTTACTGTGCCGATAGAATAGCCTTGGTCTTTAATAATTTTGATCATTTCTGGCATCGCTTCAGCTGTTGAGATCGTTGGATGCATTAATATTAATGCGCCTGGCTCTAGTTGCGTCGTCACACGTGTTACAACTGTTGCTGCCGGTGGTCGCCTCCAATCAATCGTATCAATCGTCCATAGTACCGTCAATAAACCTTGATCTCGCGCAACTTGTATCGTTGTCTGATTGAATGACCCTGATGGTGGGGCGAACCATTTATTCTCTACATTCAGTTCTTTCAATAATTGTTCTGTGCGTGTAATTTGTCTCTCTTGCTCAGAGCGAGATAGCTTCGCCATATCAGGATGTGAATATGCATGATTGGACAACTCATGACCAGCGTTTTGAATTTTTATAGCTAATTCTTTATTGTCACGAAGCCATGTTCCGTCCAGAAAAAATGTAGCATATACTTGTTCACGCTCTAGCGTACTAAGTATAGATTCTATATATTCATTGCCCCATGCGACATTAATCATGAATCCAATCATTTGCTTATTAGCATTACCTTTGTAGATAGGGTGATTTCCCAAATCTTCAAGTTTAACCGCTGGTTCTGTATTTTTGTAGATGAATCTTATTTTCTCTCCACGTACCATCTGCAAATTATATTCATATGTTTTCTCGATATCTACTTCTATTCCATTGTAACCAGGAATCGCATGGAAAACTCTATCTATTCTTGCATTGATCGGTTCTATCTTATGCGCATCTGCTTCTGCCTCGATTTGAGCATACAAATCCTTCTTCTCAGCTTCTGTACGATTTACTTGCATGAAGGTGTAAACTGCATCCTGATCCTGCACATGTTTAATGAAACTAGTCAGATTTCCATTGAATTTTATGAATACGACAAGTGCTAATGTACTTGCCAAGATAAAGGAAGCTTTTTTCCACCATTGAATTCTCACGTTTCTCACTCCTGCACCATTTACTGCATATACCTGTACAAGCGTATCTGTAGTACATGTTATGAGTGAACGCCTTCAGTTATGTGTAAAACGCAAAAAAAGAGACAGATCTAATCTGACTCTTCATCGCATTGCTATTCAACTATCATTCAATTAAGCTTTTGGAGTTTCTTCAGCAACGAGTACCGCTTTACGAGATAGGTTAATACGACCTTGCTGGTCGATTTCAGTTACTTTTACAGTGATTTGATCACCAATGGCAACAACATCTTCGCATTTTGCTACACGGTCAGATGACAGTTGTGAAATATGAACTAGTCCATCTTTACCAGGTAGAATTTCTACGAAACAACCAAACTTCTCGATACGTTTTACTGTACCTAAGTAAATTTCACCAACAACCACGACTTTGACAATGCCTTCGATAATCTCTCTTGCTTTTTGGATCATTTCTTCATCAGATGAAGCGATGAATACTGAACCATCTTGCTCAATATCGATTTTCACGCCAGTATCTTCAATGATTTTGTTGATGATTTTACCACCAGCACCAATAACATCACGAATTTTATCCGGATTGATTTTCATGCTCACAATTTTCGGTGCATATTTAGACAATTTCGGACGAGAAGTAGTAATAACCTCTGCCATTTTGCCTAAAATATGTAGACGGCCTTCTTTTGCTTGATCGAGTGCTTGAGTTAAGATTTCACGATTGATACCAGAAATTTTGATATCCATTTGGATAGCTGTAATTCCTTCTGCAGTACCCGCAACTTTGAAATCCATATCACCAAGATGATCTTCCATACCTTGAATATCAGAAAGAACTGAGAAGTGTTCTCCGTCTTTGATTAGTCCCATTGCAATACCTGCAACTGGAGCTTTTATCGGTACGCCTGCATCCATCATTGCTAATGTACTTGCACAAATACTTGCTTGCGAAGATGAACCATTAGATTCAAGTACTTCGGATACAAGACGAATTGTGTAAGGGAATTCCGCTTCAGAAGGGATAACTTTTGATAAAGCGCGCTCTCCTAATGCACCGTGACCGATTTCGCGACGTCCTGGAGGACGAAGTGGTCTAGCTTCACCAACACTGAATGGTGGGAAGTTATAATGATGCACGAAACGTTTCGTTGTTTCAGATGAGATACCATCTAAAATTTGAATGTCACCCATAGCACCTAATGTACAAACACTCAAAGCTTGAGTTTGTCCACGAGTAAATAGTCCAGTACCATGCGTACGAGGCAATATCGCAACGTCACACTCAATTGGACGAATCTCACCTAAAGCACGACCATCTGGACGAACTTTATCATGTGTAATTAGACGACGAACTTCTTCCTTCACAATATCGTAAAGAATTTCTTTTACGTCAGCAATTAATTCTGGAGTTTCAGCATATACTTCTTCGAAATGAGCAACGGTATCGCTATTCACTACATCGATTGCATCTTGACGAGCATGCTTCTCAGCAGTTTTCACTGCTTCAACAAGACGTGCACTTGCATAGGCACGAACAGCTTCATTGGCCTTCTCATCAACAGCATGAAGAACAACTTCCATTTTTTCTTTACCTGCAAGAACGCGGAACTCTTCAATTGCTTTGATAAGTTCTTTGATTGCATCATGACCGAACATGATTGCTTCAAGTATAACACTCTCAGATACTTCGTTAGCTTCAGCTTCTACCATCATAATCGCATCTTTAGTACCAGATACAACAAGATAAATATCAGATTCTTCTGTTTGTGCGATCGTCGGGTTAATAATGAATTCACCATTAATTCTACCAACAATTACTCCACCAACTGGACCATCAAATGGAACATCTGAAATCGTTAATGCTGCTGAAGTACCAATCATAGCTGCAATTTCAGGTGCATTATCTTGGTCTACAGACATAACAATGTTAGCAACTTGTACATCATTACGGAAACCTTCTGGGAATAATGGACGAATTGGACGGTCAGTTAGACGGCTAGAAAGTATAGCTTTCTCACTTGGTCTACCTTCACGTTTAATAAATCCTCCAGGAATTTTTCCTACTGCGTACATACGTTCTTCATAGTTTACCGTCAGTGGGAAGAAATCCAAATCCTTTGGTCCAGTTGAAGCCGTTACAGTACATAGTACTGCTGTTTCTCCGTATGTAACCATAACTGCAGCGTTTGCTTGCTTAGCCAAACGACCTGTTTCTAGTACAAGTGTTCTTCCACCTATCGTTGTTTCAACACGATGTTGCATTCAAACCCTCCTTTTCTATTACAAAAAGCAACCCTTAGCCTCCATGGTCCAATAATGGACCTGCTAAAGGACTGTCAGGTTGCTTTTCATTACACTGATCTTAACGGCGTAAGCCTAGTTTTTCAATCAATGCGCTATAACGTCTAACATCTTTGTTTTTAAGGTAAGCAAGTAATTTACGACGTTGACCTACCATTTTTAACAAACCACGACGTGAGTGATGATCTTTCTTGTGAGTACGAAGATGATCTGTCAAAGTCACGATGTTTTCCGTTAGGATAGCTACTTGTACTTCTGGAGACCCTGTATCACTTGCGTGAGTTTTGTGCGTCTCAATAATTTCATTTTTACGTTCTTGTGTAATTGCCATCCATGTTCACCTCCTTATCATAATCGCCATTAGCCTCGTTATCGGCGGTGAGCTCGATAACCATGCCAAGGTTCAGTTACTGCTGCTTGTACATTATACAATGTGCAATTGCAATAACAGTTCATAGTATAGCATAGATGAATTTAGTTTGTCGAGATTATGTTTGCTGTAACAATAGTAGCGCTTGCTTAGCATCAAGCTGCAACTGTTCAATCAAAGCAGCAATACCCTCAAATTTACGCTCTGAACGTAAAAATTGAACAAGTTCAATCGTCATCGTCTCACCGTAAATATCTTTTGAAAAATCGAACAAATGTGCTTCCATTACTGGAACAATATCTTGTTCATAGAACGTCGGCTTCATTCCGTGATTCATAACACCATAATACGTTTTATTGCCAAGATGCGCGATAATCGCATAGACACCTAAGCGGGCCGTAACGTATGGCGCATGAAGCCGAAGATTTGCTGTAGGAAAACCAATCGTACGTCCGCGCTGATCGCCTTGAACAACCGTTCCCTCAACTTCAAAATAACGTCCTAATAAATGATTAGCTCGCTTAATATCTCCACTTTCTAGCCACTCTCTTATGGCAGTGCTACTAACTTTCACTTCATCAATAAGATAAGCCTCAATAACATCCACTTGAATCGCTGGTTCACATAATTCCTTCATAATATCCGGATTTCC
>DXHF01000539.1 GCA_019113605.1 Candidatus Paenibacillus intestinavium | reverse complement strand
TTGTAATACTGATTGATCGATTTTACGATCTTGCCCTTCACGAGGATCGGTTTCGCTCCGGTCGTCGTGACGATGGTTGCAAGATTAACGACACCAAGATCAATCGCCAGCACGTGTTCTGCTAGGGCTTCCTTCTGTTCAAGCGGATAAGCGAAGATCAATTCAACGACGTATTGCCCATGGCGTGGGAGGACACGTACTTGCTTCAGTTGTCCGTCGGTACAACCTAGCTTGCCGATGTTCAGTTGCAGCTTGATCTTTGGAAACTTGAGAAATTTTCGTTCTTTGATCACACAGTCTTGATTGGAGAACATCACTTCCTTTACTCTATTGCGTGTATATCCCGGAATATTGGGCTTGCTATTGTACTTCTCGGGATGCTGGCGGTAATCCTTGATACTCGCAAAAAAAGAATGCCAATTGTGGAACACCGTCTTCATGATTCCCTGACTGCTCTGCGTCGGGAGCGCTCGATAATCGGGTTGATTCATGACTTTGAATAAGGCGTCCAAGAAGTTATACTGAACAAAGGGACTCTCCTGCGAGGGTAGCTTAAACGGATGGGAACGATTTGCTTCTTTTCGTCGTTCATTCATTAAGTCAAGATGTAATGCCAACGTATCTAGAATTTCCCGTTGCAATGGCTGGAGTGGCTCATTCTTCCCGAATGCAGTAATGATCTGTCGGATGTAAAAGTTGGTTGTGTTATATAGGTTCTTAGCGTCCTGACATGCTTGATCGAGGTACATAAACAAGCGATGACCCGGCTTAATCCACACCTGATGGGTTCTGTACATTGACTTTGAATCTGACAAAATTTCACCCCCTCCCAGTCAAAAACACGAATGTACGTTCTCTTTTCATTATACCTCTTAGGATATAGGAAAGGAAGAACATCTTGGGGGATTATTCAAGAAATCGCCGATTCACCTCGCCACTTATAGAAGTGGAAGTCCTCTCTGCGAAAACTGATAGAATGACTCGCAAATCACTTAGACCTTATCTTAACGGTATTTCGCCATATCCCCCCAAACCAATTCATCGTAGACCGGTAGTTGTAACGTTTGAGAATACTGTTGCTGTATCAGACACTAGTAATACGAATAACAATGTTATCTATTCTGTTGATACTGGTTTCATATCAACACTAGCTGCATCTTTTGTAAACATTGGCTCCATTGGTTTCAATGTCAACTTAATTTTCAATAGCGGACCAAGCAGAACATTTACACTTGTAGCAGGCGACAGCATTACGTTTTTGTATGATGATATCCGTGAAATTGCCTTAACTGGTTTTTCTCCTATTGAACCTTACTTTGGAACGTTTACCTACCAAGTTTCCTACATTCCACAGGTATAGATCTTGAACCAACAGATAATTAATGAAGTGGTGCAGGTAAAAAATTCGACATCGAAGATGAAGCGAACTTCGATAGTTCTGAACTCTTAAAAGGGCTGGGAAAGTGAGTTTTAATTCTCACTTCTCCAACCCTTTACTATTATTGTAAATTAATATTTGGTATAAATTTCTTTTTTCATTATTAATAGTTTTGTGAAGGAGTGATTATATGTATTTGAGCAGAAGGAGAAAGATTGCGATACTTCTAATTCCCATTTTTAAGTGTGGGTCTGTAGTTTTTTATCCCACAGCTAACTGTTCGCAGAGTTATGATTGCAAGAGTATACCTTATAAATACATTTGCTTCCTGAATCACGAGTATGGAGTAATATGATGAGAAATATGGTTATTACTATGAAGTAAGAGTTAATACATGTACTTTTAATAGCTACGTTTATTTTTATACAGCAACGAATGAATCAGCTGTTATTTAAGCTAGGCCATGGAATTACAAGAATTTGAGCTGGGAGGAAGCAAAGTATGTAATGACTGGTGCACATTATAAGATATCTAGAGGGAAAGTAAACCATACAAAAGCTATAATGGAGCATAATATCCATTTTGAAGACAGTTCTATTGTTAACGTTTGGGATGATATTCGCTCATTATTAAATGTGGATTAATATGTGAATCTGCAACAGATTTCTATTCAACATGGCAAGGTTAGTGATCGAATAGTAAAGCGGTTATCACGCTATACCAAAGGCGATGTTAATAAGTGAAATCCAAAGTGTGCACCAAATTTAATAGTGTAGCACGGAAGCTGGCGTAAGCAAGAAACAGAGTTTGATTACCCAGACTCTGTTTCTATTTAATTATTTTTGAATAATATGCTTCTGCAATTGCTAAAAGGAGCCATCTTCATTATTTAGGTAACTCAATTTGTATAAATCAACTATAGTTCCTCGTTAGCTCAACGAAGTTATTACTGTGTTAACATTATGGTGCTCTGTCAAAAAAACTGCCTGAGTCAAGATTCATAAGTGAATGGAAAAGTAAAAATATGAACAATAAGTGAGCCGTTGGTATTACGAGTATATTTACTAATACCGGCTTAATAAAAAACCTAGATATTAGGTAAAGAACTAAGCCAAAAATCAATATGAATGCTACATAATACTGAAAAAACATCAGCAGACTATCAACAATTGGAACATTTGAAGTAAAGTTCAAGATATAGTAGATAAAGTACATAGTTGTTAACAACAAACTGATTGACCATGCGATAAAGTATTGCTTTCCCTTTGGAATCTCACTCACCCCCGATATTTTAGATGATTTTCAATAGATATTTGTTACGCTATGCTGCCCGTTACTTCAATGGAAGAGAGAAGAAACCATGTTGCAAGCCCCTCCACTATAGTTCCAGTTAGTTTAATTACTAGAATGTACTTTATCCAAAACTATCTTCCTTGTATTTAATGAGTGACGATAAAGTATGAATGAAGCTTTTATAAGGCGAGAAGTCCAGATGGTAGCATGGGTATTGGTAAATTGATTTAGTTATTTATTCCAGCTACATACTTTCACTTACATACATATGCTTGATAATTATTGGCATATGTCTAAATGTGTAGGTGGTATAACCATACTAAACAACATATACTACAAATAAAATAATACCGCTTGACTGAACAACTTCAGCATTGTACCTCCTTTTAAAGTATACTGGAAAAGTATTTCATATTATGATATACGTATAAGATATGGAAAATGTTTCTGGAGATACAATAAATTAATATGTTTTTATTCCACGCATGTAGCGATAGGTAAGCCTTTGAAGCTATCTCCAACTTTCCCCCTTGCTCCACACGAAGCGTGCAAGTTTCCAAAGCACTCCGCGTTCCATCTAACAGAAAGTACTAGATCATAAGTTCCTCGTTACTCATAGATTTGGGAAGGCTTGATTGTTTCGAGTCTGGATTTCTTACGATACTTGTTGACCTTGATTTTCGTTGTAAAGTGAAACATATTGACTGTAACCCATCTTAAAGACAACGAACGACCTATCCTTCATTTTGATCGTGGTTGTCACTATCGTTGGCCAGGTTGGATTAAACGATTAGCCAGACTAACTGGAATGTCAACACTAAATCGGTTAACATTCCAAACTTCCAAAAGGAAAGATGTGACGACAGATTGACTCGTAAATCACTTAGACCTCATCTTAACGGTATTTCACCGTATCCCCCAAACCAATTCATCGTAGACCGGTAGTTGTAACGTTCAAGAATACTATTGCTGTATCAGACACTAGTATAGATCTTGAACCAACAGATAATTAACGAAGTGGTGCAGGTAAAAATTCGACATCGAAGATGAAGCGAACTTCGATAGTTCTGAACTCTTAAAAGGGCTGGGAAAGTGAGTTTTAATTCTCACTTCTCCAACCCTTTACTATTATTTCTATCTGACAATCTGTACATTTTTCAATATAGCGTAATTACTAATACTGAATGGGCAAAATATTGAAAACTTTCCATCCAGGGACTATCTATACGGACAGTCATTAGCTGTCCGCTTAGTATTATGAAGCTTGCACCGTAATGCTGTAAGCATACGTTTGTGGTGGCAGGCTCATCGTCATTGCCATACTATGCTGAATATGAATAACCATCCCAATTGCCAGCTCGTCTAGCCCAATGACTTCACCCGCTTGATTCCGAATGACGGTGTTCTCATCAACATTGAGAACGACACCATTCACACCTATTCCATCTATATGGATCGATTTGTACTTACCGATCTTTCTAATACTAGTAATAACACCATTTCTAGCAACCATCATCGGCTGTTCCATCTTTTTTCACCCTCTCCTTAATCGATGTTCACATACTTTACTTATTTATATGAAATGTTTGAACATTTCTCTACAACTGACGACTTTTTCGTCCTTCATGTGTCAAATTACCGAATCATCAATATTGTAGTCTAATTGGACTTAACTTTCAAAATTTATAAGATATAATACATATAGTATGTATACATCATGATAACAACTACATATAGTGTTTTTTCATTGTTAATGTTTATACTCGTTTACTCTAATTTATTGTAATGAAGAAGGTTTACGAGCTGCTTGTACAAATGGGAGGTCTTCACTTGATCAATACCGATAGCAAATTAATGAATGTCATTTCGGAAATTACTTTTTCCGATGCAGAAACAACAGACAGTAAGCGAGAAAATGCCAATATTGATGGAAACACTGCTATGGGAACGATGCTTCAATATGGTAGCGTCGTATCCAAACATTTTTGTAAAACTAATGTGTTACAACCGCATCATACTTTCGCCCACGATCATGGTGATATTCATATTCATGATATGGATTTTATGAATATGGGCACATTAACTTGTTGTCAGATTGATTTACAGAAGTTATTTGCAAATGGTTTTTCCACGGGTCATGGATTTTTACGTGAACCCAACGACATTATAAGTTATGCAGCATTAGCTGCAATCGCTATTCAAAGTAATCAAAATGTTCAGCATGGTGGACAAAGCATTCCATTTTTCGACTATGGACTATCTGATGGTATTAGGAAAACATTTAAGAAAAGCTACGCTAATTATATGCGACAAGGATTACAGCTTCTCCTTGAACTTGAAGATGAACAGTTATTACAGATGAACAATTGGATTCACAAGATGGAGTCAGAAAGTAAACACACTCTGCAAATTGATATGATTACGCAATATAAAGTATACGAGCTGAAACAACTCACTCATTTGTATTCTATTAATGAATCGACTGCGAACAAAATTCAACAATTCGCTTACAAAGAAGCTTATCGTGAAACAAATCGTAAAACGTATCAAGCGATGGAAGCCTTTATTCATAATCTCAATACGATGCATTCTCGTGCCGGGGCTCAAGTTCCCTTCTCCAGCATTAACTTTGGTACAGATATATCTGCGGAAGGCAGAATGGTTTCTGAAAATCTCCTGCTTTCTGTTGAACAAGGTTTAGGAAACGGTGAAACAGCAATATTTCCAATTCTCATTTTCAAAGTAAAAGAAGGAATTAACTATAATGCCGGCGATCCCAACTATGACCTATTTCAGCTGAGTTGTCGCGTGTCGGCGAAGCGCTTATTTCCTAACTTCAGCTTTCTCGATGCTCCGTTCAATGCTAAACATTATGTTGCAGGGAGACCAGAAACGGAAGCAACTTATATGGGTTGTAGAACAAGAGTGCTAGGTAATGTATACGGAGAGGAAATTGTTAGCGGAAGAGGCAATCTATCCTTCACTACAATCAATCTCCCTCGACTCGGGATTAAGCATGGTATTATTTCTCACCCTGAACCGATGCTGCAGCAATTTTTTGAAGCATTAGATCAACAGATTAAGCTGGTCATCGAACAATTATTGGATCGGATGAAGCTACAAGGTAATAAACGTGTGAAGAACTTCCCTTTTCTAATGGGCCAACATGTATGGAAAGGCTCTGAAAATTTAGAGTGGAATGATACGATCGCAGATGTTATTAGGGAGGGTACTTTAACGGTTGGATTTATTGGATTAGCCGAATGCCTAACAGCGTTAGTCGGTAAACATCATGGCGAGAATGAAGCTGCAGAGCAACTGGGTCTTCGTATCGTTACACATATGCGACATCGAATGGACGAAGCGATAAACCAATATCAACTTAATTTTTCATTAATTGCGACTCCAGCTGAGGGGCTTTCGGGCAGATTTACAGCAATAGATCGTCAGCAATACGGTACTATTGTTGGTGTTACCGATCGTGAATATTATACGAACTCATTCCATATTCCTGTCTATTATCCATTAGCGGCATACGATAAAATTGCCAAAGAAGCACCTTATCACGAACTAACAAATGCAGGGCATATTACATATGTTGAACTAGATGGTGACCCTGCACATAATATTGAAGCATTTGAAACGATTATTAGATCAATGAAAGAAGCTGGTATCGGCTATGGAAGCATTAATCACCCGATAGATCGTGATCCTTCTTGTGGATATTCTGGAGTTATTATAGGGAGTATTTGTCCTCATTGTGGTAGAAATGAAGAGGAAGACACTATAAAGTTTGAACGAATTAGACGAATTACCGGCTATTTGGTAGGAACATTAGATCGATTCAATAATGCTAAAAAATCAGAAGTTCATGATCGAGTTAAACATAACTAACGAAATGTGGTAATAATGATGAAGCTAACAATAGCAGCACCACTTACTGTAGACAGTATTGTCGATGGACCAGGGCTCAGAATGGTGTTATGGACACAAGGCTGTCAACATCTATGCAGAGGATGTCATAACCCTCATACTCATGATCTCGCCGGTGGCTATGCAGTCGATAGTAACGATATTATTAATCAAATGAAAAGCACAAAACTCCAAAAAGGGCTTACTTTATCAGGTGGAGAACCTTTTCTGCAGGCGGAGGCTTTACTTCCAATTGCTCAAGCAGCTAAGCAGCTAGGACTTGATGTTTGGGCATATACAGGCTTTACATGGGAGCAACTGCATGCCCCCTCTAATCCTCTGCGACAATACCAGCTTGAGCTATTACAGTGGGTGGATATATTAGTTGATGGACGATTTATGGAGCATATGAAGTCGAGTGCACTTAGGTATAGAGGCTCTTCGAATCAAAGGATCATAGACGTACAAGCATCATTAGACAACGATACTATAGTAATACACGAAGAATTTGCAGCTATAGGGTGAGAACATCCCCTATTAATTGAAACCGTCATGATGTGCAATGGCTTATACATTATGGCGGTTTTTTGTGTAGTTTTATCGGATTGAAAAACTTACGGGTATACTTAAATAAACAAATAGCATAATATTTACAACAGTACCTTGCATTATTCAGTAGCTCCGGTTATAATCATAAATGGGTAGTGAACAATAAGTAGTACTGATTCATATGATATACCAACTCTATAATTAATAATTGATCGGTGGTGGAAGGAATTGAACATTAATGTGCAGTTCAAAAAAGGTGTATTAGAGCTTTGTGTATTAGTGCTTATCCATAGAAAAGAACGCTATGGTTTTGAATTAGTTCAGCAGGTTTCTAATTATGTGCAGGTTGCGGAAGGAGCACTCTATCCTTTGCTAAGAAGATTAGTTACCGAGGGACACTGTACAACGTATTTACAGGAATCGAACGAAGGACCACCTAGAAAATACTATAAGCTCACAGCTAATGGAGAGCAATATATGCAGGAAATGCTGAAGGAATGGAATCAATTTGTGAAGGATGTTTCTAGTCTATTGGAGGAGGGTGTTACACATGAATAAAGATCAATTTCTTACAATTCTTCGTAAGGAACTTAAGTCTATGCCTGGCAAGGATCAGAAGGAGCTATTAGAAGATTACGAAACGCATTACGCATTCGGAGAACAAACAGGTAAATCCGAAGAAGAAATTTCACTTGAGCTTGGTAACCCATTTGAGCTAGCACGAGAAGCGCTGGAGGAATATAAAAGGGATTCTCCTCATCTAATGAAGAAGTCAGCATCGGATTCAATGACGAGAACGATCTTTGCGGTTATCGGACTGTTCTCCCTCAACTTTATACTCGCAGTCGTTCCAATCGGACTGTCAATATGGGCTGTTTGGCTTAGTTTACTTGTAAGTGCTGCTGCTATGATTGTTGCACCGCTTTTAGTATTAGTCGATTTTATATCGATTAGCCAATTCGCAGCAGGAAAATTCTTTGCCACGTTGGCAATTTCCGGATTAGGAATCTTCCTGTTGGCTGCATGTATATATCTTGGAAAAATGCTTCTGCAATTAACAAAATCTTATTATAATTGGAACATTCGCGTCATTAAGGGAGGAAATTAATATGAAAAAACAATGGATTGCTACCGCGATCATTCTAATCGGTATCGGCATCATCGGCTTGGCTTTTAATAAATTTGCATTAGGTGACAATACAACCAAAAATATAGAGAAATCTTGGACATTCGATGCGAACACTTTGAATAACATTACCATTATTGGTACTTCAAATAATTTGGATGTTGAATTTGTACAGAGTGACAGCGATACTGGCTCCATCGTAGTTAGTGGAAATACTGATAAGGCTACTGTTGATCAAATTAATAAGGCATCGATAGTAAATAACAACTATGAGTTAGATCTAACAACTGCTTTCAAACTTCAATTCTTCTCTTTTAATTTTGAGGATTCAAAAATTCATATCACTGTAAGTTTGCCTAAGGATCATGTTCTAGAAACGGTATATATCGATACGAACTCTGGGAATCTGAACGCTGAACACATACTAGTACAACAAGCAACGATAACTACAAAGTCAGGTAATCTTAATGTTGCAGCCATACAAGCAAAGCAAGCAGCGGTAACTACGAATTCAGGTAATCTTAAAGCCGAAGATCTAAAGGCGGAAACTATATCGCTAACAACGAAATCTGGTAATCTGAACGCCGATAATATAACGGGTACTCTGCAAGCATCTGCTAACTCAGGCAATATTAAAATGACCAATGCTTCCGGTCACGTTACTGCAGAAAGTAGCTCCGGTAACATAACTATTTCCCAGTCTACAGTACAAGGTGCTGATGTTAATGCTTCATCAGGAAATGTAACCTTTACCGTTGCTGAAGGGTTTAGTGGGTTTTATGAACTACGTTCTAATTCAGGAACGATTAAAGCACCAGATTCTATCGGAACTTCATCAGATATGATCAAAATTAATACAAAGTCAGGCAATATTAAAGTCAAGTAATCTAATTCGTTTCTAGTTCAAGAGATAGACTCTTTGAACTACAACTGTAGGTGTGTCTATTCCAAGCAACTTGGAGAGGCACACCTATTTTTTCTTATTTAACAATTGGAAGGGATTTACGTACGGTAACAGAATAGTTAATATATCGTTAAACTCATTCCAAAAGGAGGCATCAATGACTTTCCCTGTATGGATTAATCTTGGATTCGTTACATTGCATCCACATACCGTATTCGAAGCATTAGCCTATTTCTTAAGCTTCCGTGTATATTTGTACACACGAACAAAAGGTGCACTTCGGATCGATCAAGGGATGTGGATTATTGTTGGAGCAATTATCGGTGCGGCAATCGGCTCTAAAGTACTGTTCTGGTTTGAAGACCCTTATCAATTACTGCAGAAGTGGAACGACTATGTATACCTTATGAGTGGGAAAACCATTGTAGGTGGACTGCTCGGTGGGCTTATAGGCGTTGAATTAATGAAGAAAAGAATTGGTATTACCCGCTCCACTGGCGATGATATGACGCTACCTCTAATTATGGGAATTGCGATCGGACGTATTGGCTGTTTCTTAACTGGTCTTGATGACCATACGTATGGCACACCAACGACATGGATTACTGC
>DXHF01000538.1 GCA_019113605.1 Candidatus Paenibacillus intestinavium | reverse complement strand
CACCTGATGGGTTCTGTATATGGACTTTGAATCTGACAAAATTCCACCCCCTTCCAGTCGGCAATGCGAATGTATGTTCTCTCCTTATTATACCTCTTAGGATATAGGAAAGGAAGAACATCTTGGGGGATTATTCAAGAAATCGTCGATCCACCTCGCCACTTATAGAAGTGGAAGTCCTCTCGTCGAAAACGGATAGAAAGAAGGGATGTTCTATTTTCACTACAAAGTGAGTAGAACATCCCTGTTAGTTATTCCTGCTTACCCCAAACCTTATCCAACGTGACGTCACGACCAGAATAGACACGAGATTCCGCGTAATATTTCGGATCTTTACGATGGAAGTCTTGATGATATTCTTCAGCAGCATAGAATTCAACCGCTTCTTTCACTTCCGTTGCAATTGGCTTATCGAAGCGACCGCTATTTCCTAGGTCGGCTTTTGTCTTTTCAGCAGCTAGACGTTGTTCTTCGTTATGATAGAAGATCGCAGTTTTATATTGACTCTTTTGATCATTACCTTGTCCATTAGGATCGGTAGGATCAATTTGTGGCCAATATAGCTCAAGCAATCTCTCATAGGGGAAGATAGAAGAGTCAAATGTAATTTGTACAACTTCATGATGACCAGTTTCCCCAGTTAATACTTGCTAATAAGTAGGGTTAACGACATCTCCGCCCATATAGCCAGAGATAATACCATGAATACCTGGCTGATCTTCAAATGGTGTAACCATACACCAGAAGCATCCACCAGCAAATGTTGCTTTTTGTATCATTGCTGTTTCCTCATTTCATAGCTGTAATCTCACCGAAGGAGTATCTCATATTATAATAGTGTTATAGCCTCACGTCCACTTGAAAAGATAAATGGTTTTGAACTATCTAAAGAGACTTATATTTTAATATAGCTTCCCAGAGCGAGGCATCCTCATTGCCCAAACGCCATGCAGCAATACCTGCAAGCTCATATTTCTTCGCTAATTTAATCCGTTCAATGACCGTTTGCTGAGTTTCTGCCCAGAAAACATGCGTGTAGCCATTTAATTGGTAGGTGTATTTATATTGTCCTGACTTGGCGTCGAAACTGCTTACAGCACCGTTTTCTTCGATGACCGCTGCAATGTTTTTCATAGTTATCGACCGGTTATCTACAAGTTTACCATTAGCATCGATACGCCATTCACGCACATAGAAAGGGATTCCAAGAATCAGCTTATTACGCGGGATACCATAGTCAAGATATTGCATAATTCCTTCTTCAACCCAGTTCATGCTTGCAACAGAACCGGCTTCATCAGAGCCCGTCCAATGCTCGTCATATGCCATGATCATAACATAATCTACCACTTTACCAATTGCCGCTTGATCATATGCAGTATTGTGATTCCATCGAACATCGCCACGCATCAAGTCAACAGATACTGTTAGTTTTTGCTTGTGGGCAGCTTCTGTTAATTTAATGACAAAAGCAGTGAAAGCGTCACGATCCTTTGCAGAAATATTTTCAAAGTCGAGGTTTAATCCTTTAACGTTAATCGCTTTAAGACTTTTGATAAGTGCAGTAATGAACACATTTTGAGCAACTGAATCTTTCAGAAATGCTGTAGTCATCTCTTTATCAAATTGATTATGGACGAGCGGTATGACATCTACGTCTTGCTCGGACATCGATTTTACTAATTGTGCATTCGAATTGTCGTTCAGCTTGCCAGTAGCATCATCTAAGTAATACCATGTTGGTGAATCAATATCGAGCCCTTGGGTATTGGCTACATGCTGGTTAATTGTTGAAACTGAGCTTGAACCGTTCCAGCCCATGAATAAGAAGTCTTTTACTGTAGTAAATAGCTTTCTACCATCTTGATTGATGATGGTGCTGTTACTTAATGATTTCGAATAGGTTAATGCAGATTGCAAAGAATAGAAAGACTTTACAGCAAGCTCATTTTGATGCACAGTATAATACGCGATATTCGTCCATAGGACAGAATCACCTTGCTTCACTTCAGCTGTGTAGAGCTTTTTCGCTGCTGCCACTGCAGAATCAAGAGATACGAAGGAGGATGATAGTTTTCCTTGTGTATAGACTTGATAGGAAGCGATATTACTATGGACTACTTTTTGAGTAGCGCTGTTATATACTTGACTGTTGCTCACTTTATTACTCGCCATAATCGCTTCTTTTAGAAATGAATACGTTTTACTTTGAGCGACCTGTTCACCATCTACAGTAATCATATAGACTGCAGTAGCTGATTTCATTGTTTTACGATTCACTTCGCTAATATTATCCCAAATCCACTGATTACTATTGAGATCGATAATATGCGAATTTGTCCATTTTGCCGCTTCTTTTTTGGCGTCATTGAGATTGTAGAAACTCCAGTTGTTATAAGTGTTATCACCTTGATAAAGCTGGTAGTTTGCATAGTTTTCATACGCCCAACCAACATTTTCAAGATCACGAACGTATGAGTTTGTTTGTGTTGCAGCATAATTTTTTGCAGCTGCCAAAGAACTATATTCTAGCTTTGTAGTAGATTTTCCGTCTATGTACACTTTGTATTTGGGTAAATTATTCCACACCCACTCACGGTTACTAATCTTTTCTACATGACTATAACTATAGTATTTGGCGTAGGCGATAGCTTTCTGCGCAGTAGGAAACTCTTTCAATAGCTTTTCATTTTGATATACTCGATAAAGTGTCGTATTACTTGCGGCATCGACCGAAGTAGGTAATGCTAAAAGTGGGGAAATAAAAAGAATAAATGCTAAAAACGATAAAAACTTCTTCTTCACGAACTAATCACTCTCCTAAAACTTTTCATATACTTCTTGAACTACTACCCGTTAATGAAAAGTTGCTTCGGAAGCATAAACTAACTTTTCATATACTTCTTGAACTACTACCCGTTAATGAAAAGTTGCTACGGAAGCATAAACCAACTTTTCAGATAACATACACGAGTTGCTTCTTGCGACGAAAAGTAGCAGCGGAAGCATATGCTTAAACTTTTCCTATTACTTAGTATAACGTGAAAGTCTAGCAAATGTTACTTGGTAGATTATGAGAATTCGAGAAAATAGCAATAATATGTAATATTCAATAGTTGAAATCGTGATGAAATAGTTGGAGCAGAAATGCTAGACGCAAAAAAACGTTCCATCGTCATTACTGACAATGAAACGTTTGTTGTTAGCTTGTGAAGCTTACGAACGTGCTTCAGCCCAAAATTGTTCAGATTCTTCGTCAATTCCTAATGTAATGTCTGAACGGAATACTCGTAATTGATATTCGGTATAGAAATATTGTTCAAGTGCTTCTAGAATATTAGATTGAATAATATATTGAGAGCGACCTGTTACCCAGATCTCAGCTGTATATCCATACTCTTCATCCCAAGCAAGCTGAACCTCTATATCCTCAGGCTTTACACCACGACGATCTGCAATATTTAAGCAAATAGCATTAATGATTTCATTAGTATATACTCTCATAATTAGAAAGGACCTCTTTGATTACGATCATCTTCATCATCACGACGGTTACGATCTTGATAGTGGCCTGCTGCTGCTGGCTTTTTGTTATTGCGAATGTATGTCCATGCTGCACGAATAATCATGAAGATTGCTAATATGGCAGCGATATTAATAAGTAATCCGAGAATTTCTCCAAAACCGCCCATGTTGGCAAACATACCGCCGAATAGCATTCCTGCTAATCCACCAATCATCATGCCTTTCATGAATCCGCTACCGCCGAATAGACCGCCAGTTTTCGCTGTAGATCCTGCACCTGTAGTTGATTTTGTACCAGATGTTGCACTAGAAGAAGTACCTGATTGCTTAGTGCTGTCACTCTTTTGTGTGTAGCTTTGTTTCGGAGACTTGAAGCCACCGCCGCCCCTCTTTGCATCAGCAGTGTCACCAAAACCAAAGCTTAGCGCAAGGAATACAGTAAGAACAAGCATTGTTATTAACCCTTTTTTCTTCAAAATAAGTCCCTCCTGAATAGTTGCTTAAAGTTGCTATACTAGAGCAATACGTCTATTATATACATTGGTTTCACTTTTATCTAATATTTAATTTGTAGGTGATGAAAAATGGTCTACCCAAAGGAATATATTAACTATTTAATCGAATTTCATGCGACACGTGATTATTTCGAATGTCACGAACTGCTAGAGGAATATTGGAAAGAGCATCCCAATGACGGTAATGAAGCATTTTGGGTAGGCTGCATTCAAGTTGCAGTAGGTCAATATCATGAGCGCAGAAATAATTTGCGTGGCGCTCGATTAATGTATGAGTCGGCTATTGAGAAATTCACAATGCTACCACAGGTCGTAAAGGGCATCGATGTTCACAATATTACAGTGCAGCTACAGCAACATGTGCAGGCTTGTCAGTTGCAATTACCTTATAACGACATGAAGTTCATCATTGTAGATCCTCAATTAGGTGAACTGTGTGAGCAGGAAGTCGCGCTACGTAATTTACGTTGGGATATTTCAAGTAAAGAGGTAAGCGAAGAAATTATTCATCGCCATAAGTTACGAGATCGCAGTGATGTTATTGCTGCAAGGCAGGAAGCACTTCGGAAAAAATCAATCGAGCGAGATTTTACAAAAGAAGAGTAAGTGTTGTTGACTAGTGCTAGCGAGTTAGAAAGGACGATCAGACCATTATGCTTGCTGCATAGCGAATAGATCGTCTTTTTAATCACTTGATTAACGTAAAATGCGCAAATGACTATGGTAAATTTGGCTATCACTTTTCAGTACAAAACTATGCGTTTTGCTGTTGAAGTCAATCTTCATATGATCTTCATAATATACTTTATGTCTTAGCTCATAGTAAAAAGGAAATGGATCGGCAATTCCTGGTGCATCATCTTCAATTGGCTCTTCAATCAATTGCAGAGTAGCAACGCCATTATCGCCACAGCCATCGCCTACAGTATCGTGAAGAAATTTTAATTTTTTATTTGTAGCAGCTAAAATGGGCTCTAATTGTTGCACAGCTGCAGGGGTAAATGTAATTTGCATAGCTAACCTCACCTTTGGCATTGGATTTATGAATATTGTATAATTAATTATGAGTGTACTTTTGAAAAATATCAACTTTGTTGTATACGAGCACGATTTGAACTAACACTATTCATTGGCTTGAATGAATAGTGACATTACATAGTGAGGGTGATTAATAATGAAGCCATTAGAACAATTCCGACTAATTAATACAGAAATTAAGCAATATGAGGAAGCGTTAGCGGTGCTATATTGGGATTTGCGTACGGGTGCGCCTCGTAAAGGAATGGATACCCGCACCCAAGTGATTGGCACACTATCGGCAGAAATGTTCGCTCGTTCTACGTCACAGCAATTAGGAGCATTATTGACTGAGCTTGAAAGCGAAGAGGTGTGGAGTGAATTAAGTCCACTTGATCAAAGCTTAGTGAAAGAATCTCGTCTAGATTATGATCGTAGTGTGAAAATTCCTCCAGCACTATATCAGCAATATGTTATTTTAACTGCCCAAGCAGAGTCAAAATGGGAAATTTGTAAGGAAGAAAACGACTATGAAAGTTTTCAGCCTTTGCTAGATCAAATTATTACGATAACGAATGAAATGATTGATCTTTGGGGAGTTAAAGCATCGCGTTATGATACTTTGCTTGATCAATATGAACCAGGGATGACTGTTGCTCAGCTTGATCATATTTTTGGAGATTTGCGTGATCAACTTGTACCGCTAGCCGAGAAAATTGCAGCTAGCCCGCATCAGCCGCGTACGGATTTCTTGCAACAAGGCTTTGATGTAGAGCAGCAGAAAGCATATAGCAAATTTATACTTGAGCAAATGGGCTTTGACTTTGAAGCGGGAAGACTTGATGAAAGTGTCCATCCGTTTGCGACGGGCCTTAATCCAGGTGATGTTCGTATTACAACGAGATACCTTCCTAATGATGTAACGAGCGCGCTATTTGGTACGATACATGAAGGCGGACATGCGATGTATGAACAGAATATCGGAGCAGAGTTAATTGGCACGACATTATGTACAGGTACATCAATGGGCATTCATGAGTCACAATCTAGATTTTGGGAAAATGTAATTGGTCGTAGTAGACCGTTCTGGAATGCTTATTATGAGGAATTACAGTCTAAATTTCCTCAGCTAGCTTCTATTGATATGGATACATTCTATCGTGGTAACAATGTAGTAAACCCATCACTTATTCGGATTGAAGCTGATGAGTTAACATATAACCTACATATTATTATTCGCTACGAGATTGAGAAGATGATTTTCAATGAAGGACTACAAGCGAAGGATTTGCCAAGAGTATGGAATGAGAAGTATGAGCAATATTTAGGAGTTACCCCTCCAAATAATGCGGAAGGTGTGCTGCAAGATGTCCATTGGTCTGGTGGTGCATTTGGTTATTTCCCATCATACTCACTTGGAAATATGTATGCCGCTCAATTTATGAATACGTTAGAGCAGCAAATGCCAGATGTATGGGCTAAAGTTGAAGCAGGAGATTTACACCCAATTAAGGATTGGTTAACAGAGCGGATCTATCAATACGGGAAGATGAAGTCGCCGAGCGAGCTTGTGCAAGAGATTACAAATGAGCCTCTGAATCCACAGTATCTAGTTGAGTATTTGAAGGAGAAGTATACAGATATTTACCGACTAGAAGAAGTGTAGTGTGAGGTGTGGTGTTCGATATGGTGTGAGTCTGAGTATGAGGTGGAATTGAAAGTGTTGAAGCACAGCGAGCGCTGTGCTTCAACACTTTTTTTGTTTTGGAAGTTCATTCGCTTGAAGTAACAAAGGAAAAGTGTTGTTGTTTGGAGGGTGAAAGTGTAGCTGTAGCGTTAAAATTGTTGTTACAAAGTAAGGCTATCTCGAATAGTGTAACTGTAGCGCCAAAATTGGTGCTACAGAGCAAGATTATCTCGAAAAGTGCATCCGTAGCGCCAAAATTGTTGCTACGGAGTAAGGCAAGCTAGAATAGTGTATTCATAGCGTCAAAATTGACGCTACAGCATCAGAACAGCTCGATTAGAGCTGAGTAAGCGTACAAATATCGTCGTTGACATCCAAAGCCGCTCGCTTCCCGTTGCCTGTAAAACAACAAAATTTCAATAACGTCTCACCATGTGACATCAGAATGAATAGGCTATAGCACATTACAGAAAGGGTGTGATTAATATGAAATATAGTAAAACTTTACTGATGCTTATTGCAGGAATAATTACTGTAACGGCCATATTAAGTGGTTGCAGCAAAAAGGAGGACTCAACAACAGCTGTCCGAATTGGCGAGGTAACGAGATCGCTATTCTATGCTCCGCAATACGTAGCGATTGAAAAAGGTTTTTTTACAGAAGAGGGTATTTCGATTGAACTTATAACGACACCTGGTGGCGACAAAACGATGACATCATTGCTTTCTAACGTGATCGATGTTGCATTAGTTGGCTCTGAAACTTCAATTTACGTAACACAGCAAGGTGCGGATGATCAGATTATCAATTTTGCACAGCTGACGCAAACGGATGGTACTTTTCTAGTTGCCCGCGAGAAAGATGATAATTTCAGCTGGGAATCGTTGCGTGACAAAACTTTCCTTGGTCAAAGGAAGGGTGGCATGCCACAAATGGCAGGCGAATTTACATTGAAAAAGCATAATATTGATCCGAAGAACGATCTAGAATTAATTCAAAATGTAGACTTTGCTAATATTGCGCCAGCCTTTTCATCAGGAACGGGTGAATATGTACAATTATTTGAACCAACAGCATCTATATTTGAAAAAGAAGGTCTTGGTCATGTTGTCGCTTCCTTTGGTGTAGAAAGTGGACTGCTACCTTATACCGTATTTATGACGAAGCAAAGCTATATCGATAAAAACAAAGATGTCGTTCAATCATTTACTAATGCGGTGTATAAAGCACAGGTTTGGGTAGAAGAGCATACAGCTGCGGAAATTGCTGAAGTTGTTGCACCTTACTTTGATAATGTCGATCATGACATTATGGTTAGCTCCATCGAACGTTATAAGCAGCAGGGTTCCTATGCAACTGATCCAATAGTAGATGAACAAGAATGGAATAACTTACTTGATGTAATGACAAGTGCGGGTGAATTGAGCTCACGCACAGAGCATAGCGAAATTGTAAATACGATATTCGCTCAGGCAGCAATTGATCAATAATATTAATGCAAGGAGAGACGATCATGATCAAAGAAGCGATATTAGAGCTTAAGGATCTCTCCCATGTCTATGTCAATGATGCAGGTGCCGCATTAGCTGTTGATCATATTAATCTTGTCGTGCATAAGGGAGAATTTATTAGCCTTGTTGGACCTAGTGGCTGTGGTAAGACAACGATCCTCAATATTATTGCTGGTTTGATTCAACCGACTCACGGTGAGCTAAGGGTCATGGGGGAGAAAATTAATTCCCCTACTCCAAAGCTAGGTTATATGCAGCAGCAAGACTATTTGTTTCCATGGTTGAGTATTCAAAAAAATGCCATGCTCGGACTTCATATTCGTAACCAACGCTCCAAGCTGCAAGCGGAAAGAACGAACCAATTACTTCTTGAGCTTGGGCTTGAAGATACTTCACATAAATATCCCCATCAATTATCTGGTGGTATGCGACAGCGTGTAGCTTTAGCGAGAACATTAATTACAGATCCTGAAATTTTGTTGCTTGATGAACCGTTTTCAGCGCTGGATCTCCATATTAAAATGCAATTAGAGGAGCTAGTGCAGTCAACGCTCGATCGGATGGGGAAGACAGCAGTTCTCGTTACGCATGATCTGGCGGAAGCGGTAGCAATAAGTGATCGCATTATCGTGCTAGGTAGAAACCCAGGTCATATTCGGAAAATTGTGACGATCCCAAGAGATCTAAGATCAGTAGGTCCAATCGAGGCCCGGAAGCATCCTAAATATCAATCGTACTTCGAGGAAATATGGAATGAGCTGGAGGAAGAGATGGAAAGAGGAGGAAACGAATAGATGGCTAAGTATGTTGGAGAGCATATGCAATTGTATCTTGTATATATACGTAATAAAAAGCTGAAAACATTACTTGTTCTCATTACACAATTCCTTCTTATTACTTTCTTTATTGTAGGCTGGGAACTTGCGAGTAAAGCGAAGTTCGTAGACCCGCTTATTTTCAGCTCACCTAGTAAAATTGCTACTCATTTGTATACGACCATTTCGGATGGCTCGATTTTACCTCATATTGGTATTACAGTAGCGGAAACGATAGCAGGATTTTTGTTAGGAACTTTGCTTGGTACAATCATTGCAGCATTATTATGGTGGTTTCCATTTGTCGCAAGGGTGTTTGATCCGATTCTAGTTGTGCTCAATAGTATGCCTAAGGTAGCGCTTGGACCGCTATTAATCGTTGGGCTTGGACCTGGATTTGAATCGATTGTTGCGATCACTCTATTAGTGACCGTTATCATTACAACGATTAATATTTATAATCGGTTTCGTGAAACGGAAGAAGGATACTTGAAGGTAGTAGCGTTGTTCGGCGCAAATCGCTTTCAAAGTTTTTATTATGTTATTTTACCATCCTCATTTCCAGTCATCATCTCAACGTTAAAGGTGAATGTTGGCTTGTCCTGGATTGGTGTTATTGTAGGTGAATTTCTAGTTGCGCGTTCAGGGCTTGGGTATTTAATTATTTATGGTTTCCAAGTATTTAACTTTACATTAGTGCTGTCTACTTTAGTCGTTATTGCGGTTGTTGCTACGATTATGTATCAAATTGTTAGTATAGTTGAACGAAAGATAGTTTCTGGCTGGAAAGAACGTTGAGCAAAAGCTATACTAGGAGAATCAAATATACTTTGAACATCTCCTAGTATAGAAATGGAGCACTTTATATGGGAATCCGTGTTATTAAGACGGCGATCGCCACTATTATTGCCATTTATTTGGCGAGTTATTTTGATTTGCAGCCTGCACTATCGGCAGGTATTTTAGCGATACTAGGTGTTGAAGTTACAAGAATGCAAGGGCTGACGAAGACTGCCGCTCGATTTATTGCTTCAGTACTTGGACTTGGCCTAGCATCGCTTATTTTTGTGACATTAGGATTTTATTATTGGACGGTTGCGATATTTATTCTCATTTCGTTCCCAATCCTTTCACGATTTAATTTGAAGGAAGGTATCGTTACAGGTTGTGTTATTGTCTTCCATTTATACACATTTGGGGAAGTGACATTTGCAATTGTATGGAATGAAATTGGATTGCTCTTGGTCGGCTTAGGTTCGGCAACGATTATTAATATGCTGTATATGCCTAAAGACGCTGAATCGATTCAGAAGCTGAGAGTGGAAATCGATGAACAATACTGTGTTATTTTCGATAAGATGGCGATTACTTTACGAGATCATACTTACCTTTGGAGTGGAGAGGAACTACTTAAAGCTGATGCGGCGATTAAGAAAGGGAGTGTGCTCTCTATTCGGAGTAAAGAGAATAATTTTTGGAATTTTGAAGCCTATTGGTCCACCTATTTTGAGATGCGTAGGCAACAACTGGACTCGATCGATCAGATGATGGAAAAAGTTGCGCTAATTAATGGGCATCTGAAGCATAGCGATCTTATTGCTGATTTGTTGGAACAGCTAGGTCAGGATACACGCTCTAAAATTTACGTTGGAGAAGTAAAGGACAAGCTTCAGCAGCTTGGAGAACAATTTCGTGATATGCCGCTGCCTCGTACGAGAGATGAATTTGAGATAAGAGCATCGTTATTAATGCTTATGCATGAGATGAATCGCTATCTCGACATTGCCAAGCGCTTGAAGCAGAAAAAAGAGCATGACAAAAAAGCACTGCAGGCTGAAAGAGTAGAGTAGAGTCAAGTAATAGCAAGCAATCAATTCAAGTAACATTTTTTTGGATGGTTATAAAATTGGAAGTATTCAAACGAAAAGAGCTTATCCTACCTACATTTTTTTGAGAATGTGGTAATAGGATAAGCTCTTATTTCATACTAATGAATTAACATGTAGCAGGAGTTTCGAGTCAACTCAAATAGGCGTAGGTTAGGCTACGACTCCATCTTACATATATGTTGAAAAATATATTGGAATTGTAGGACTACAGTAATCAACAAACGCCTATCACTTGCATACACTTTAAGTGAATGATTGTATGGAGGAGGTTAAGTCGATGACTAGAGCGAATAAACAGCTACGCTGCAGAGAAATTATTACAAAAGCTGTTTGCGGTAAAGGACGCAAGTTTAGCACGTCAACTCACACAGTTACACCACCGCATAGACCAACGAGCATTCTTGGTGCTTGGGTTATTAACACGAAGTATGAAGCGGTCAAAGCGGGTAATGGAGTTGAAGTAATCGGTACTTACGACATTAATATTTGGTACTCGTACAACAACAATTCGCAAACGGATGTAGCGAAGGAAAGCGTACAATTTGTAGAGAATGTACCGTTATCCTTCCTCGATCCTAAGCATCGGGTTTCAACAACTGAAGTGCACGCTGAGTCAGTTACTGAGCCTAATTGTATTGAGGCGAATATTTCTGCAAATGGCGATTCCGTGCTAGTACGAGTAGAGCGAGAGTTTCTTGTTGAAATGATTGCGGAAACAAAAGTTTCTGTAGCAGTATTACCAGATGGATGCCCTGATCCAGACGGTAAGGATTTCGATCATGATGAGCATGATGACGATGATGATTTCGACGATCTTGATCTTCTAGACGGCGATATCTAGAGGAAGATGCAATTTGTATAAGATATGTCGATCGTACGACAAACTTGAGGGCGAAAGCCCTCATTGTTTTTATTTATTTTCTTAACATGAAAAATAAGATGAAGGCGGTTGAACCTTCATGAATAATAAATGGTATTTGCAGCTCGGAGACGCGAATGAATATAAGTTCATTGCGCAGCCGGAGCTGTTATTTTGTGCTTATGAGCTGTTAAGAACGGCTACAAGTAATGACGTACTTGTTAATGATGAAGAACATAAGATTACTAATGAATGTGGACATTTGACTGCCGAAGGCGATGCGCATAGAAAGATGAAACAGCTAGAACAAGATGATGATCTCCATA
The DNA here is from genome assembly GCA_019113605.1 of Candidatus Paenibacillus intestinavium. Lineage (GTDB taxonomy): Bacteria > Bacillota > Bacilli > Paenibacillales > Paenibacillaceae > Pristimantibacillus > Pristimantibacillus intestinavium. Next base: position 3,133 of record DXHF01000538.1, on the reverse strand, counting down.
GTGAAAAGACGCGTATCTGGCTCCGCTGCGACCAGCACTATACTCATCGCTACTATTATGAAGCACATCATATTAATATTGTGAGTGAAAGCTATTTGGCTGCAACTACTGCCGATAGAAAACGGATTTGGAAAACTAGAGGATTGCGAGTAACCGAACAACTAACGGATGAAAGATTATTTCTTGTGCGAATATTTGATTTTTGTCTACTTAGCTGGCAACGGGTGAACGCGGACTTGAAGCCGATGCAAACAGCCAATTCAGTGGCACGAGATCACACTATGCAAATTAGTTATGCTGGTTCGATTATATCTGAGAAAACGCTTCGGCAAATGGAAGTATATGCTAGTCGCGCCTTATATGCTTTATGGCTTGATGCTGGATCGGTATTAGTTGCGATTAGCGGTACGGGAAGTATTGCGATCCGTGAAGTATGGTCACTAGATGACCTTCAATATGTGGATGATCAGCAGGCTATTTCCATGTCGTTGGTTGCACTATCTGAAATTGCTTCAGAGCAGCGGGAACATAAGTTGTTAATAGGAGCAGATCCAGAATTTGCACTATTGAATAGTTCTAATCAAATCGTACCAGCCTCGAATTTCTTCAATATCGATTCAGATACCAAGATCGGTGCAGATGCATTGATGTCGCGTCAAAAAGTGGTATATCCAGTGGTCGAACTTAGACCATCTCCCCAACGATTACCCCTTCAATTAATTAATCAAATGAAGCGGTTGTTGCTTGATGCAGCACTTCATATAGATGATCATGAATTACGCTGTGTAGCGGGAGCTATGCCAGCTGCTGGGCTAGCGTTAGGCGGGCATATTCATTTTAGCGGTATGACAATTACACCGCGCTTACTACGCATATTAGATGGCATTGTAGCGATACCACTTGCGACGATTGAAGATCCATTGGGCAGAGGGCGCTATAAGCGATACGGTGCGTTAGGCGATTATCGCAGGCAGCCGCATGGAGGGTTTGAATATAGAACGCCACCTAGCTGGTTAATCTCTCCAGCGACCGCTAAAGCAGCATTAACGTTAGCATATATTGCGATGAAAGACTATGATAGCTTGGCAACTAGTTTTTCCCTTAAGCAAGCATGGTGTCAAGCGTATGATGAGGGTGATTATGAATTGCTAGCTGTTGCAAGTCGCACAATGCTAGATCAGATAGCGAAGCTGCCATCATATTCAGAACACGCTAATGATATTGAGCCGCTTCATAGAGCGATTGCAGAACAGCGACATTGGGATGAGCAAGATGACATCCGCAAGCGATGGGGAATACCGTGAGAAAATTTCAAACCAATATTGGGATGCGGTTGGAAGCAAAAAGTTACCTTATTAGCGGACTGTGAGGACGTTATTACTACGTTTTCTACATATTTTGAGCTTTTGCGGACTCATATGATCTAATTTTCTCGTTAACTAGAGAACCTTGAGTATTATTCAACCAATAGCGTTCTGTGTGTCCGCTCGTTCACACACTAGCTTGCTTATGCATCAGAATAAAGAAAAAAGTTCCTTTGTTTCTACTCATGGCCCCTACTTACCTAGCGGAGAGAACTAATTGCTTGTGGAAAAGCGATAGCGGTCGTTTTTGTCCTCGGATTTATACCGCTATTCCAATTAAGATAAATCCGAGGACAACGGCGATTGGAACAGCAATTGGTTCACGAAGCGGACTTCGATTGGAACAGCAATTGGTTCACGAAGCGGTCTTCGAATGGAACAGAGATCCCACAGCTCTCTCCGAATTCCTTTCCCACAGTACAAAAAAGAAGGATTTCTCACTTACTACTGAATAGTAAGTGATGGAAATCCTTTTTATTTTGCAAAAAAACTCGAACACTGTAACTTGACATGCTAGAATGAATGTAGAAGAAAATGAGGTGTCTTATTTCCTGAATTTTGAGGAGGAAAGCAATGATTGTCGATTACTTTGCAGAAGGAAATGAACCGACAAGTATTACATTATCTTATTATGATCAGCTCAATGGTAATGAGCTAGAATTGAAAGTAAGTATGATGTTCAATGCGACTTGTCTATTCTCAACTGCTAATAACCTACAGAAAATTATTATTCAATATAACGAGGAACAATTAACTTTAGAGCGTAAACAGCTTCAGACTTGGCTTGGCTATACGCTTGATCAAATCGAATCTGAGAAGAAATTTCTTAAGCAAGTAAATAAGAAGCTCGAAGCAGGAGAGCGACTTCCAATATAACATGGGCTTTCATTTACATGAGAAGTGGAAGTGTGAAGTTAATGAAAAGTTTTAGCTTATGCTTTCGAAGTTACTTTTCATGTACATGAGAAGTGGAAGTGTGAAGTTAATGAAAAGTTTTAGGAGGATCAAAAAATGTCAGCTTATACACCGATGATTCAACAGTATCTAAGCATTAAGGAAGGGGTTCAAGATGCCTTCCTTTTTTTTCGACTAGGTGATTTCTATGAAATGTTCTTTGAAGATGCGATTCTTGCATCGAGAGAGCTAGAAATAACGTTAACTGCTCGAGGTGGAGGCCCAGTAGACAAAATACCGATGTGTGGCGTTCCATATCATGCAGCGGATAACTATATTGCAAGATTAATTGAAAAAGGCTATAAAGTTGCGATTTGTGAACAGGTTGAAGATCCCGCTGATGCTAAAGGTATCGTTCGTCGAGAAGTTGTACGGACGATTACGCCTGGTACAGTAATGGAATCCAAATCGCTTGATGGCAAGCAGAACAACTTTATTGCAGCAGTCGTGGAACAAGCAGGGTTATTCGGTTTGGCTAGTAGTGATCTGTCTACAGGTGAAATATATGTCACTTCGTTTGTTGGACGATTAGATTCGTTAATGGATGAAGTGAATATATATGCTCCCGCTGAATTGGTTGGGGATCAGTCTCTATTAACACAATTAGATCAATCTAACAATTGGAGCAAGAAGGTTCCACTTACGCCATGGGAAATGTGTTCCGAGGAGTTACTAGCGGAGCAATTTAGTGAAGAGCAAATTCAAGAGCTAACTGGTGCTAGACGTAAAGCAGTTAGAGTACTATTAAGTTATTTGGAGGATACGCAGAAACGTAATCTAAGTCACTTGAAAATACTACATAACTACGAGCCGAA
>DXHF01000537.1 GCA_019113605.1 Candidatus Paenibacillus intestinavium | reverse complement strand
TCAAAGATACGAATGGGATAGAGGGGTTGGATGGTAACCAGACCATCAACGTGTCAACTCCACTGGTGTTAAGCGTCCTGAAATAAGTAGGATGAACCATCAGAAACCCCCACTTCAATCGAAGCGACAGCTTTGGTAAGTGGCGGGAGTATTCATTCTCCAATTATTATAAAAAAGGGACAAAACTATTTAAAATAAAGGATGTTGAAACAAGTGATTCTATTGCGGTACTGGATAATGGTACTTACTTTAAGGCTAATAAAACTATAAGTTTGAAATAAGGTATGGAAAAACAGCAGCCCATTAAGGTTGCTGTTTTTCACTTTTACCCATTCTAGCAACTGGTATTGTAATTGTAATCGTCGTACCTAACTCTTGTTCACTAATAACTTCAATTTTCCCCTGATGTAATTCTACTATTTCCTTCACTATAGATAGTCCTAATCCAGTACCATCCTGGGAACGAGAAGTATCAACACGATAAAAACGTTCAAAGATATGTTCCATATCTCCCTCAGCGATTCCTATACCGCTATCAATAAATTGAATAGTTATTTGATCTTCCACTATTATTGCTATAACTTTAATTTCGCCAGCATATCGATTGTATTTAATCGCATTGGTTAATAAATTTTCCCATACTTGTTCAAGTAAATCTGCATCTCCATATAAGCGTATCGGTTCTAGCTCATAGGATAGCTCAATTTGTTGCTCTTCCATTCGCCATCTATATTTGTGAATAACCGTTTTTAATTGCTTGTCGAGTTCAAGTTGTTGATTTTTCAATGGACGAGCTGCATGATCCAATGAAGTTAAGAGTAATAGTTGTTTCGTTAAATTCGATAATCGCTTCGCCTCTTGATCAATGACTTGCAAATACGATTGTTGTTCTTCTTTCGACAAATTCACATTTCCTAATAAATCGGCATACCCTTGAATATTAAGGAGTGGAGATTGGAAATCATGAGATACATTACTAATAAATGTTTTGCGTGCCTCATCATTTTTCTGTAATCGATGAACCATTTCCTTGAAATTTTCAGCTAATTGACCTAACTCATCATTTCTTTCAACATCGATTTCCACTTGGTAATTTTCTTCCATAATATGTTTTGTCGCTTTACTTAATTGGCTGATTGGTTTTACTAATTGACGCGCTAACCAAAGCATAGATAGTAGCACAATAATCGACATTGCGACTAGAAAACCCGCTATTAACGAATGCATATCAGAAAAAAGCATCTGATTATTCGGGCGAATAAACAGTGCATAACGCTCTTCATTATGTTCAAAAGGAACACCTATCGTATTTTCTATATCATTGGCATAATGATTAAATATTAAGAATTTTCCATGATAGTCCCTCATACCGTGATACACTTCTCCAGCAAAGACGAGCTCTCGTATCGTTTGACTAACGTCTATTGTATGAAATGGCTCGCCAAAAGAGAATGTACTTCCGTTATCTCCGATTACGTATACTTGATACCCTAGATTTGCAATTGACTCCAGATACAACTCGAATCCACTTCCATGTGTTTGTTCGAGAATTTCCGTAACCTGAGTCGCTACAGCTACATAATGATTGTCATTCTTCTCTTTAATCGATAAATTGTAAACCAAGCTAACAACAAATAAACCAACAGTTACACTAATGACTATAATGAAAAGGGTTGCAAATACATATTGACGAGACAAGGTTCTCATCGTGAATTCACATCAATCTTATAGCCTAATCCACGAATCGTTTGAATTTCCATAGTAGCTGACGCTCTTTCTAACCGTTGTCTTACTCGTGTAATATGAGTGTTCAATGTATGATCATCTCCCTCATAATCGTAACCCCATACTTTCTCCATAATTTGCGATCTCGTAAACACTTGTTCAGGCTTTGATGCTAATAAACAAAGAATTTCAAATTCTTTTAACGGAAAAATTAGCGTCTCTTTTCCAATCATCACTTCGTAAGTGGAACGATTAATACTAACATTTCCGATTTCTATATTCACTTTTAATGACTTATCAATTCGTCTTACAATAACAGCTAAACGATATAAAAGTTCTTTAGGTTCAAATGGTTTTACTACATAATCGTCAGATCCGGCTAAAAATCCTTCTTCTTTATCTTCTAAAGTACCTCTTGCCGTAAGTAATAAGACAGGAATCTCATATTGCTCACTTAATATCTTCGTTAACGTTAATCCATCCATTTCAGGCATCATGACGTCAACAATCGCTAAGTCTGGCCAACTATGTTTGAGCACTTCTAGCGCTTCTAGTCCATTACCTGCTAGTAACACCTGATATCCAGCTCTTTGCAAATGAATTTTGATAAGCTTTTGAATATGGATATCATCATCTACAACTAAAATATTCATTCACTTGCCTCCAAAGAATTCTGCCAATACAAAAGGGTTGTTAGTAAGTTAACCTTACGAAACAACCCTTAAATGTAGTGTAACTCTATTTTTTGTCCTTTTCAAATAATAAGATTAAGGACGGCAATAACATCCCGCGCACAAGGAATGTATCAATAATAATACCAATGGATACGATAAAACCGAATACGAACAGATCAGCTATTGGCATCGTAGTTAACGCTGCAAAGGTTGCTGCTAATATAATACCAGCAGATGAAATGACACCGCCTGTATTACGGATTGCAATTTCTAACGCTTGTTTTACAGTACTCTTCTTCCGCTCTTCAATAAAACGAGAAACAAGGATGATATTGTAATCAATTCCGAGCGCTACTAAAAATACAAAAGCATATACTGGAACACGAGTACTTAATGCCTCATAGCCGAACAATACATCTACTAAGAAGATTCCTAAACCTAATGCAGATAGGTAGGATAGCAAGATTGTCGCCATCATGTATATCGGCATTTTCCATGAACGCGTCAACACAAGTAATAATATTAGAATAAGCAATGTTTCTAGAATAACAATTTTATAAATATCGCTACTGTTAATATCACGCTCATCTACTAGCTTAGCCGTTGTACCTGCATAATGTAACTCACCCGTTATTCCGACATTTGCTAATAACGCATCTGATTGGTTACGCATTTTATCCATAAGGTCTATAGCTTCAACAGAATATGGATTAATTGCAAATGCTAAACTATATTTCAATACTGTTTTATCATCGTTTGTTGCAGACAAACGTACAGAAGCTACTTGTTCTTGTTCGCTAAATGCTTTATTTACATTAGCAATTTCATCATCTGTCAAAGGTTTACTACTTTCCAATAGAATCGATGTTGGTGCAAGTTCACCTTTATCAAATTTTGTCTCAACAATTTCATACCCAACTCGAGATGGTAACTCTTCCGGGAAAGATTTCACCATATCAAATTCAAACTTAAGATTGAACATATTCAAGGCAGTGACTATCATAATAATGAATACTGTACCGCCTGTAATAAATGGTTTTGTTACAACAAATTTTGCAATTGGTCCCCAAATGCCATGCTTCAATTGTTTGTGCTGACCGTATTTCGGAACTTTAGGCCAAAATGCTTTTCTACCAAACAAAGTAAATAATGCAGGTACCAATGTAACTGAAGCAAGCATAATGATAAAGACTGCAACACCAAACACTGGTGCAAAGTTCTGATAATCACGGAAGTCTGCAAAGAATAGTACAAGCATTGCCGCTAATACTGTACCTCCGGCAAAGAATACCGGTTCTCCAGTTGCACGCATCGCATGTTTCATCGCTTCATACTTACTATCGTAATGATTAAGCTCCTCACGGAAACGAGAGAATACGAATAATGAATAATCGATAACTGCCGCAAATAATAAAATACTCATAATGGATGTCGTTGAATTGTTAATTTCAAGCCCACCTGCGCCCATTATTGCTAACGTTTGGTTTGCTACTTGATACACAATAACTGTAGCAAGCAATGGAATAAATGCAAGTAATGGTGAACGATAGATAACGATAAGTAAAATTAATATAATTATTATTGTAATTAACAATAATTTGAAATCAGCTTGTTCAAAAAGCTTTACAGTATCACCAGCAATCCCTGCTGGCCCTGTAATGTAGAACTTTGTATCGCCTAAACTTTCTGCCACTTCATTTCCTATTGCAAAAGCTTGATCATTAATTTCTGCATAATCTGAATTCCCTAGACCAGGTACTAGATTCATCGGCACAATCAGTGTAGATTGATCTTCTGATGAAAATGCTGCCAATGCTGGTTCAGGAAGTGCAGCAATATCTACGATAGTATCTATACCTTCAATTTTCTCATCGATAATAGATTGTAAAATTTTCTTTACACTTTCAATATTAATATTCTCATTTTCATTATGGAAAACGAGAATACCCGGAGTTCCTTGATCATTGGGGAAGTACTCCTCTAATTTTTCACTTGCGATCATGGATGCAGCATCATCTGGAAGTGATTGAAAATTAGTCACTTTATAATCACCTAGTTGCGGTCCTGCACTCAGCCCAACCATTAACACTAGCCAAACAATAATTGTAATCCACATTCCACGCTTGGTAGTTACCCAATCGGTAATGGGTTGTAAAAACTTCTTCATGATGAAATAGCCCCCTTATTTTTACTTCAGCAATCAGTATGATCGGCTAATCTAAACTCTATCTAAACTTTTCACCATATTTTTAATTATAAGAGCATAGCTGTGGACGATTTATGTCAATTCTTCTAAAGTTCTTGTTTATAAACTTGATACTAAGTACACTCTACTTTAATAAAGGAGGTTTACTATGGAAAAAATATGGAGTCTTCACTTAATCCGCTTTGCTGCAATCTTTGGTATTATCGGTACATTTATCGGATCGCAAATGGCTGGAGAGATGGACTATACGTTGCGCCCCATTCATGCGCATATCTTATTAGTTGGTTGGTTATCCGTTTTCGCGTTTGGTGTTTTCTACCAAGTGTTTACCGTGAAGTATAAGTGGATGGTTACTACACAAAGCATTCTCGCTATGATAGGTGCTTTTGGATTAACGTTCGGTATGTGGATGTATAACCTAAATCCATTCAACTTAAATGATACCTTTGTTATGATTATCTTTATTGTCGGAGGCTCGCTACTTCTACTGGCTTTCTTCCTATTTGCAGTCGTAACATTCTTCACAAATAAACAAACTGCATAGCAACATAAAAAATCCTCACCTGTTAAGTTGTGAGGATTTTCTAATTAAATTAATATACTACCATAACCAATGATGAACAGACGGAATGATCCCTCCAGCCGCCAAACCTCGAAGTATAGAGATAACTCCAATAATTACTGCAGTCCATGTACCTAATTCACGCATCACTTTACGCCATTTCTTACTTGCAACGATAGAGACCGAAGCCGCTAGCAGAAGTGCTGGAAATGTTCCTACCGCAAATAACAACATCGTAAGTCCACCGGTATACCAGTGACCAGTAGCTGCAGCTTCGATGCCCATCGCATAAGTTAGTCCGCATGGCAAAAAGCCGAATGCGACCCCTGTCGCTAGCACGTACCATTGCTGCCCACCCCGCATATATTTAACACCATTAAATAATTTTTTATGTAAATTTGCAGACAGCTTGCTCATGCCTGGAATTTGAAATTTTCGCCATACCCATAATAATAGAAAACAGCCTCCAACAATTGATGCAATCCCCTTTATTCCTGCTAATTGACCTGCCACTTCTACAAATGAACCGACTGCACCAAGTATAATCCCGAACAACGTATAGGAAAACGCTCGACCAGCATGATAGAGCAGTGTTGTCTTCGTCGCCGAAAGTGGCGATTGTAGCGTAACTGCTGTAACAATCCCGCCGCACATGCCGATACAATGTGCAGCACTAAGTAGACCAGTCATGACAACTAAGATCATGCTACTCATCGTCATCATCCAGATTCCCCCGCTCTCTCGGCATGATTCAGACGAACATGCAATGACAGTGCATTGAACACAACGCAAACTGAACTTAATGCCATTGCAATGCCTGCCATCCACGGCTGGAGAAATCCTAGTGCAGCAAAGGGAAGCATAATGCTATTATAAATTAATGCAAAACCAAGGTTTTGCTTAATATTACGGACAGTCATCCGGCTCATCTCGATCGAGATCGGAATGCTCGTTAGCTGTGAATATAGTAATGTCATATGCCCGGCATGTAGTGCTGCTTCCGTACTATTGCTCATCGCAATCCCAATATGCGCACTTGCCAGCGCAGGAGCATCATTCCAGCCGTCACCAACCATTGCGATAGTCGAACCATTGGCTTGTAGCTTTTGTAGCAGCTCTAGCTTTTGTTCTGGTAACAGCTTCGCATTCACATCAGTGATGCCTACTTCTCTTGCAATCCGATATGCTGGCGCAGAATGATCGCCAGTCGCCATAATTGTATGAACCCCTAGCTTCTGCAGAAGTAAAATACTTTTCTTAGCGGTCCGCTTTAGACCATCCGACAGACCAATCAAGCCGACACAGCGCTCATTTTGGATACAATATATTAATGTTTCACCATGCATTAATCGTTCAGTAGCAATCTCAACGATATGGGCCGGTAACTTAATATGATGCTGCTCTAGTAAACGCTCATTGCCAACGATGAATTGCTTGTTAGCAATATAGCCCGTCACACCTCTCCCTGGATAAGATATTACTCGTTCAACATCTATTACTAATTCAGTTGCCCCATTGTCTCGAACAGCTTGTGACCGCAATTCCATTTGAATAGCGTGGGCAATAGGATGTTCCTCTTTCTTCTCTAATGCACCTACGTAAGTTAACAGCTGACTCCGTGACATATTAAAGCTTTTCATATAACTGATACTTAGCTTTCCTTCCGTTAGCGTGCCTGTCTTGTCAAATATGACAGCATCGACCTCAGCAAGACGCTCTAACACGCTAGCATCTTTCACGATTAATCCATGCTTTACAAGTCTACTACTCGTAATCGACAGTGAGATCGGTGCCGCTAGCCCTAGTGCACAAGGACATGCGACCAATAGTACAGCGAGCGCACTGAATACACCCTCACTTAATGTACCCGCCTCTCCCCAAATGACCCAGCAAAGCAATGTGCTTATAGCTAGTACAAGAATCGCCGGAACAAACCAACGGATCACTTTATCAACTTGACGTTGTATGCTAGTCTTTGAACGTTGTCCTTGCCTTACCAGTTCCCGGATTCGATTCAGCATCGTCTGATGTCCCGTTGCTGTAGTTAGCAAAACGAGATTGCCCTGCGCTTGAAATGTCCCTGCCCATAAACGGTCGCCGACGCCTTTACTAATTAGCCCCTGTTCACCTGTAAGCAAAGCTTCTTCTACATAAGCCTCACCACGTTGTACTATGCCATCGACAGGTATATATTGCTGCTCATGCACATGAACTAGGTCATCGACTTTAACAAATTCAGTACGTATAGATTGTAGCTGTCCGTCTCGCTCTACTAATGATTCATTAACTTCTAGCTTAGCAAATGCATCATGCTCCTGCTGTAGCTTTAGCGAAGCGTTCAATTCAATATATTTTCCTAACAAAACGGCGGTAATGACTACCGCGGAACTTTCAAAATAGAGCGCTGCCGTTTCATAGCTTGCATATTGCCAGATCCCATCAAGCCCATTACGCAATACCTCGTAATGACTATACAAATAGGCCGATGTCGTACCAATGACAACAAGTACATCCATATTCGCAAGTTTTTCTCTTATGGCATGATAAGCACTAATATAAAATGGAACGCCAATAATAAATTGTACGATCGTTGCCAAAATTAACTGTAGCCACGGAGCGAATAACCAGTGTGGCAGCACATTAATCAAACTATGCAACGGTGCAAAGTGTTGAATCATCGAACATATTAACGGCATAGTAAAAACGCCTGCCCACAATAATCTTCGCTGTAGCAAACGTTTCTCTTGTTTCATATCTTCAATCGTTGATAGATGAACATGTGCTATAAAACCAAGCTGCTCTATTAATTGCATCACCTGCTTGGCATCGATTTCTCTACTAGAAGATTGAATCCATGCCGTTCTAAGTGGATAACTAACTGCAACTTCTGCAACACCTGGCATACGTATCAATTTACGCTCTATTCGAGTTGCACAAGCGGAGCAACTCATCCCCTGAACCGATAATACGATTTCCTCTGAAAATTCATGGTCAAGCTTCTGCTCCATAAATGCGCCTCCGATCGGCAAGTAGTAACACCTTCATCATATAATGAGAGTTCAAATTCTGCTTTTTGAACTACCTATTAAATGAAGGTTGTCTTATACTGTATGATCGGATGTTACCATTCATGCTTAGTTAGTCCCGCTCATAGATGGAACCGCTACGACTTGCAAATAATTCGGTATATACTTTCTCGGCGTAATGATCGGTCATCCCAGCGATATAGTCGGTAATTAATTTCTCCCATGGCCATTCTTGTTCTTGACGATCATAAGATTCTATCCAATCTGGCGGAAGAATGAGTCTTCCAGCAGCTTCATCCTCTAAGCTATCCCAAAGCTTATGCAGCATATTTTCACTACGTTTCTGGAGACGTTGCACACGAAAATCTTTGATCATCGTTACCCATGCCAGCTTCTTCAATATTTCCATCGTCCGGAGTGTATAGACATCCTCGACGCCATCCTTAACAAACGTTACTTTCTTCCAACCAATCATATGCGGATCATCAATTATGCCTACGCGCGAAGCAAAGTGATTCACCCATTGTGCCTTCATCTCACGGCGGGAACGAGAAACTTCACGACCATACTTGTCATAAATTCGTTTCCACTGCAAGTAGTATTCATCAAGAACGTTGCTAACCATTTGACGAATATCGATATTAGCCCAATGGAATGCCGACATACTCGCTGGATCATTGACAATTTCTAGCACAACATTATCAATTAATCTTGCATCTAACAAAAAATCTTCTGTTAATTGTATTTTCCCTGCACGGATACCATCCTCAATATCATGCGTCGAATAGGCGATATCATCGCATAGATCCATCAATTGCGCTTCAAGCGTACGACAACCTTCAGGAATTTCCCATAAATCTCGTAAGTAGGATATCCCTTCCCACTCTGCTTTATATACTCCTTTTTGCTTACCGTTCTCACCAATCAGATAAGGATATTTATTAATAGCGAGTAGTGCCGCTGCAGTGAGATCTAATCCTTTATCGCTGCCTGCTCGTTTCTCCAGAAACATGAGAATGCGGAAGTTCTGAGCATTACCTTCATAATGAGTTCCATACTTCTCTTGTAAAAGTTCATTCAGCACTTCCTCACCTTTATGTCCGAACGGAGGATGACCGAGATCATGTGCTAATGACGCTATTTCTACTACCTCTGGAACTATTTTTAACCCTGGATGAATATCTTGATTGAGGAATGGATATAATTTACCCAATTTCCGCGAAACTTCACGCGCAATTTGCGATACTTCGATAGAATGAGTTAAACGAGTACGATAATAATCACCTGAACCAGCGCCGAATACTTGTGATTTGCCTTGCAGACGACGAAATGCTGGCGATTGTATTAATCTTGCATAATCTTTTTCGTACTCTTCGCGATCCTCACTAGATTTAATATGATCGATATCATTCAGTCGATATTTACGAATACTTTTCATAGCTGTCCCTCCTTCTCTTGTTGTGCAAAAATTGTTACTTTAAGAAGATACTTCTGTGATCTAACATTATAACTTAAAAGTGGATGACTATGATCGAAATGGTAGATCGCATATGATTTTACAACTTCGATCAGTGAATAATCAGCTCTCTGTCTTCATTTTCCAAGCGCAAAGCTCCGCATCCATTTTCTCGATAAATGTATCTTTCACCGATTTTTCTAGAAATACAGCATGTACAGCATTATATTGAAGCAGTAGTAGTTGTTCTACTGATAGTGATAATTTCTGCTGAAGCGTCCACAATTCTTTAGTCAGATTCGTATTCGAGACCGTAAGATTATCCGTATTAACCGTAACTATGATACCTGCATTCAAATATTGGACTAACGGATATTGCTCCCAGCTCTCAATGGCTTTCGTCTGCAAATTACTAATCGGACAAAATTCAAGTGGAATCTGTAGATTGTTAACATCATTAAATATATGTGAGTCTTCCTGTAAGCGTACACCATGTCCAATTCGCGATGCACCCAGCTCATGAACAGATACACCAATATTTTGAGCGCCTCCCGCTTCTCCCGCATGAATCGTTATAGGCAGGTTAAGCTGCTCCGCTCTAGCAAATATATTACGATAGAGCGCTGGTGGATAAAGTGCCTCCGCCCCTGCAAGATCAACCGCAACGAGACCTTTGCCGATAAATACGGCTGCTTCCTCAATTACCTCCATATTTTGCTCGGCACTATGACCACGCAAGCAAATACCAATACAGCGTGCGACAACGCCAAACTGTTGTTCACCACGTTGTAGCCCGGCAATAACATGTCGATATGTATCAGCTACCGTTAATCCTTTATTAACATGTAATTGCGGTGCAAAGCGTACTTCCACGTATCGGACATTTTGCTCTGCACATTGCTGGACGATTTCATACGCGATCCGTTCAAGTGCTTCTGTAGTTTGAGTGAATGGTAATACAAAATCAAAAGTGCTTAAATATTGATTCAAATCTTCACATTGCTCAGGCACAGTCATAAAGGATCGGAGCTCGGATCTATCAGTCGTTGGCAATGACATATTCTGCTCGGCAGCTAACTCAATTAATGTTGCAGGCAATATACTTCCATCAAGATGAAGATGGAGTTCTACTTTCGGCATTTGTTGTAATTGTTCATATGTTAATGTCATTGTTCGCAGCTCACTTTCATTACGAATTAGATAATCAATACTATTTTTGTTAGCTAATATAACATGAAATAAGATGGAATGCTATCTCAACACGACGATGAAGTTGTGTTGCCTATAATATCAAGCATTGTATTGCTCGAGCTGTCGAAAATACTCTCATACTCTTTCTTTTGTAGGTAGGCATTATGTATCTTGTATTCCAGAATATTACTCAACGATCAAAAAGGAGCTTGCATAAGCTTCTATATTTCAGAATCCTTCAATATAACCCGCAATAGTTTTTTTATATATTTTGCTTTGTAACTCAAAACTTACAATATGTGGTATAATATTCCAAACTAAGGAGGTTATCGCATGTTGAAAAAATTGAAATTTTTATTTGGGCTAATAACTGCTATTATTGCAATCTATATTATAATTGATAATATTGTTTATTTCGGTAGTTCAAGAACAGATAAGTTTAACGCATTGACTTTAATGAATTTCTTCTTAGGATTGCTCTTTTTAATCGTAGGATTTTCTGAACTTCAGTTAAAACGAAAGACGTATGCTATTATGTCTTTTGTTGTATCAGCATTAAATATATCCGTATCCTGTTTTCTTCTAATAAGTTTTCATACGATTAGTTAAGCATAACAACAATTACTTTTTGACTACAATTTATATAAAAAACCGTTCAAATGTAGTTATCTATCACCACATCTGAACGGTTTCCTTATACTATTGATTATTGCCCTAGTACGACTGGACCATGCCAGCCAAGATTGCCATCACTTACATTTGTCACATCAAAACCTTGCAACTGCATAAATTCACATACACGTCCACTACGAGCTCCACTTCGACAGATGAAGATGACTTCACCTTCAATAGCATGAACCTCTTCCACACGCGCATTGAATTCAGATAATGGAATAAGACGGGCTTGCTCGATATGTCCTGCTTCCCATTCATCAGGTTCTCTAACATCTATAAGGTTAATCAATTCTCCCGCTTCAAGTTTTACTTGTAATTCATCTGCTGTAATTTCATTCAACATACTTTTAAGTTCATCCTCTCAATACAATAGTAGCTTATGATCAAATTTTACATAACGTAAGCGTCGATGTCCAATCTTTTGTGAACAGCATATGCTTGATCATCTCACCAATCCATTACTTCTTGCGATTTTTCGCAGCTAATAGTCGATTCATATGATCTGTTCTTGACTGCTCCTTGGTCGCTTGATCAACATTTTTGTCTTGTTTGACCTTAACATCTTCGTTATTATCCCTCGTTACTTTAGCAGTCGACATCTTAGAAGCAACGTGCTCAACTTTCGAAGTCGTATGAACAGAATCGCGTTTCACAGCACTAGAATCTGCAGCGTGCTGCTTATTAGTCTTCGGCTCATCATCCCAAGTTGATTGCTGCCCTTGCCTTGTCTCCTTCATACTCGCATACCATTGCTCTTTGGAGCTTTTTCGCTCCGATAGACGAGACATCGTCTCACTTTTCGCCGCTTGCGGCACCGATTGTGTCTTGCGTTGCAATTGAACAATAGCTAATCCACGATTGAACCAAAGCTTCCAAGGCAATGATAAGCGACGGTAACCAATATCAACTAGCCATAATAAGAGAATGATCATCAGAAGCATTTTATTCCAATCGATAATCTGCTTCACTTGTGTCGGTTCAAATTGGAATACATCAGCAGCATCCTCCGGAGATAGAACACGTCCTCCTGTAAGTTCTGCTAATGCTGTCAAAGACTCTACTCCAATCGTTGAATCCATATTCAATTGGTATTCTGCTGAGTAAGGAACGACAAAGCCAGTCGTCACACCATTTTGAATCGTATTGCTGCCATCAACTGAGGTTAATTCACCAATTTGCGTGAAGTAAACACCACTTGCTAATACGCCGGAATCGACCTCATACTGACCATTGCTTACAGGAATAAGTGGATACACCTGTTCACTTTCTCCATCACGCACAACTATGCCTAGATCACCGCGAGACAAGCCATCATGACCAGTAACAAGTAATGAATCACTGTTACTACCATCAATCGTATAAGGCGCAGACACGAATTGCGGGTAGGTCCATTTCACCCATTCAACAAATACATTGGGAAACTCACTCCAATTAATCCATGAGCTAGCCCATTCTCCATTGACATCAGTCGTCAGCGCAACCGTTTTTCCTGCACCGACATTCCATCTTGCTAGCAGTGGATCTTCCATATGAGTGTATAAAGATACTTCTGCCAAATCTTTCGCACTTGTTGCTACGTATGCATCTACTTCTGGAACACCATTACGCCATAGTTGACTCCATGCGCCAGCGTGACCAACGATCGGTTCAAATGTTTTGTCTACAATATAAGAACGCGTCATTAATGCTGTCTCTCTACTGAATATAGCAGGGAGCGTAGATTGATCATCCGTATAATAATAACGACCACCTGCATTAGTCGCCAAGCTTTCCAATAGCTGCGTTGCTGAATCACTACCTACTGCGACGGTAGATAACGTCATCATATTGGATAGCATATTGTCTGTTAATTGCTTATAGTTATCGTTCGTTCCCGACTGCCCATCAGTTAGTAGAATAATATGTTTACGTTCACTATTAAGTGTCAGCATTTCTTGATAAGCCGACTGTAGTGCAGGATAAATACTTGTACCACCTGCAGCATTAATCGAACTTATCGACGAAATAATATCATCCTTCTCGCTTACTTTCGTTGGAGATACGACCCAAGTCGGCATATCATCAAAGGCAATAACACCTACCGTATCCTCGGGACGAAGCAGCTCAACCGTACGGATAGCAGCTTCTTTCGCTAATTCAAGCTTATCGCCACTCATACTTCCTGAATGGTCGATAACTAGAATAAGGCCTAACTTTGGTAGTTGTCGCTTGCCAGTTAGCTC
>DXHF01000536.1 GCA_019113605.1 Candidatus Paenibacillus intestinavium | reverse complement strand
GACCTCATGTAACAACGCCGGAATGGATGCTACTACCGTTATATGCAGGCGGTTCGATGGGGAAATTTATGACTTCGATTGGTTTGAGAATGTATGATTTCTTAGCGGGTGTGAAGAAGAATGAGCGCCGTAAAATGCTTAATGTCGAGCAAACGTTGGCTAAAGAACCACTATTGAAAAGCGAGGGAATGAAGGGTGGCGGCTACTATGTTGAGTACCGCACAGATGATGCTCGTCTTACAATCGAAGTGATGAAAAAAGCTAGGGAGCTTGGCTCAATCGCTGTTAACTATACGAAGGCTGAAGGTCTAATTTATGATAAGCAGAAGCAATTAATTGGTGTTAAAGTTCGTGATTTACTGGCGGATAAAGTGTATGAAATCTATGCTAACAAAATTATTAATGCAACGGGTCCGTGGGTGGATGAATTGCGTGAACAGGATGGTTCCAAAAAGGGTAAGACGCTTAGGTTAACAAAAGGCGTCCATCTTGTATTTGACGGAGCAAGATTCCCATTGCGCCAAGCTGTATATTTTGATATCTCGGACGGACGTATGGCATTTGCCATTCCTCGTGAAGGAAAAACATACTTTGGTACAACCGATACGAATTTTACAAGCGATACTGCTAATCCTGTAACAACAGCTGCTGATCGTAAATATTTACTTGGAGCAGCGAATGAAATTTTTCCAGTATTGAAGCTAACGGATAAGGATATAGAGTCTAGCTGGGCAGGGTTAAGACCGTTGATTCAGCAAGAAGGTAAATCTCCATCTGAAATTTCGCGTAAAGATGAAATTTTTGTATCGGATTCAGGATTAATTTCGATTGCTGGTGGTAAATTAACTGGATACCGGAAAATGGCTGAAGATGTTGTCAATAAAACAGTAGAGCTAATGAAGCAAGAAGGAATGAAGGAGCTGGCAAAATCTACTTCTACACGTCATATTCCGATTTCGGGTGGTGATTTTGGCGGTTCTTCGAAAATGGATGCTTATGTGCAAGCGCAGGTTGCTATTGGAGTGAAGCAAGGGTTGTCACAGGAAGATGCGAATTTACTTGCTAGACGATTCGGTACAAACACTCCGACAGTATTTGCATTAGCGAAGGAAGCTATCGCTTGGGGTGAACCGTTTGGACTTTCTGCGTTGTCCGCAATTATGCTGCAATATGCGATGAGATATGAGATGGCTGCTAAGCCCGAGGATTACTTCATTCGTAGAACGGGCGATATGTTCTTCCGTGTCAATGACGTGCTAACATGGCGTGAGCCTGTATTACGTGCGATGAATGCTGAGCTAGGATGGACAGATGATCAGCTAGCTGAGTATACAGCTGAGCTAGATCGTAAGATTGATGAAGCGAAAAATTCACATCAGGAATAGTGAAAAGTTATTTTAATTCTCAAAAAAGTGGCGCTCTCGTGTAAAATAATATAGCATTCTAGTAAGGCGATGAAAAGTAAGTGAATGCTTCCGAAGTTACTTTTCATTTGCGAAGTAGAATGTTAGGAAGTTATGAAAATTAGTGAATGCTTCCGATGCTACTTTTCATCTGCGAAGTAGAATGTTAAGAAGCTATGAAAAGTTGTAGGAGGGATAGCTATGAAGTTTAGGAGACTTGGCAGTACTGATTTGAATGTTTCGGTCATTGGACTTGGTACATGGCAATTTGGTGGAGAATGGGGTATTGACTATACGCAAGCTGAAGTGGATCTAATTCTGGATCAAGCACATGATCTTGGTATTAACTTGATAGATACAGCGGAATGTTATGGTGATCATCTATCTGAACAATTTATTGGCAACTATATTAGTCGTCGTAATCGTGAAGATTGGATTATTGCTACGAAATTCGGTCATGAGTTCCATTCTATCTTCTCACGAACTGATCGTTATGATTAACAAAGTGTACTTAAGCAATTGGATAATTCGTTGAAAGCATTACAGGTTGATTATATCGATTTGTATCAATTCCACTCTGGTCCAGATAGCGCATTCGATAATGATCAATTATGGACAACACTTGATAAACAAATTACAGCGGGAAAAATCCGTCACCTTGGGCTGTCGATCGGGAAAAATAACAATATGCATCAAGTGGAAAATGCAACTAAAGTAGGTGCACAAACGATTCAAGCGGTTTATAATCGTCTTGATCGAGCGCCAGAGCTAGAGGTATTTCCTTCTTGCAAAGCACAAGATCTTGGTATGCTGGCACGTGTACCTTTGGCAAGTGGTTATTTAAGTGGTAAATACAAGCCAGGTGCAAGCTTCGCTAGCAATGATGTTCGCCATCGTCATGATCAAGAACAAACAGCACTTCGCTTACTAGAAGTAGAAAAGATTGCTCAAGAGGAAGTGCCAGCAGGTGTGGATATGGCGAGCTGGGCATTAGCTTGGTGTCTGAACAATGAAGCTGTTACTGCGGTAATTCCAGGCTGCAAAAACAAAGAGCAAGTTATATCGAATGCTCAAGCTGTAACATTATTAAATGAATAAGAAATTAAGAAATAATGTAAATGAAACAGTTAAATCCGAACGATTAATATGAAAATAATTAAAACAAGAGCGAAACTATATGTTTCGCTCTTGTTTTTTAAATAATACTGTAAAAACGTACGGAGTTAGATTATAATACAAATGACAGAATTATATGCATATTAAAGGATAAGAAGAAATGTAAGTGTTTTATCCGAGTTCTGATTAATGTTGCTGGCTTGCCATATGCCGATTTTCCAATGCAATGAAAATTTTGTCATAAGGTTGCCTAAAAGTATTGACTTAATCATTTAAATCCGATAGGATTACTCTGTATTAACTTATTATCGTTGTATACAAAAGGGGAGAGACATATGAAATTGAGAAAATTCAATCTATCAATCGTATTACTATTAGTTGTTGCATTGGTGGTTACCGCTTGTGGAGAAGGAAATAATAGCGGTAAAACTAATAAGCCACAAGTTGAAAACCTTCCAGCTGCTTTAGTAGAAAAGGGAGATATTAAAATTAAAGTTATTCGTAAAATTGGCGGCGACGATCACACTGCACAATTTTTAGCTGGTGCTAAGCAAGAGGGGGAATCTCTAGGCTTCAAAGTAGATGTATTCTCAGCTAACGGCGATACTTTGAAATTCCATGAAGCACTTGAACAAGCGGCTAACGAAGATATCGATGCTGTTATTATCTCTCATGGCGAAGAAGAAACAACGGTAGAAGAAGTACAAGCATTACGTAATAAAGGAATTGAAGTTGTTGCGTTTGATTCTATCGAAGGTCTTACTGCTATTGAAGGTGTAACATCTACTTCGCAAAATGATGAGTCTTTAGCTACATTCGCACTTGATCACCTTGTAGCAGAAACAGGTGGCGAGGCCAAAATCTTATATCTTTGGGTAGATGGTTTCTCAGCAATGGTTCGTCGTAATGCAGTATATCAAGATGTTCTTGCAGCTAATCCTGGCATTGTTGAGCTAGATCGCTTTGGAATTGCTAATGACAACCCTTCTGTTAATACACAAGAGGCTGTAGCTACTCTACTATCGAAATATCCTAAAGGTGAGCTTGATGCTATCTTTGCAACTTGGGATGCATTTGCAATTGGTGCACATCGTGCGCTAGTAGAAGCTGGTCGTACAGAAGTGAAAATCTTCGGTATTGATGTTTCTAATCCTGATCTTGAAGCAATTCAAGAAGAAAATAGTCCATGGGTTTCAACGGCAGCAGTAGATCCAAAGCTAATTGGTGCGATTACAGTTCGTCTTGCAGCGAAAAAACTAGCAGGGGAAGAAACTCCAGCTACTTATAGTCTAGATGCTAACATTATTAAGCAGTCTGATCTAAAAGCAGCTGCTGAACCTGTGAAAATGGATACACTTGGTGATATTATTCCAGGT
>DXHF01000535.1 GCA_019113605.1 Candidatus Paenibacillus intestinavium | reverse complement strand
AATAATAATATTGAGCTTAGGATGGTTGTGTTGCAGTTGGTCAATGAGCAACTGCAAATCCGCCTCTATTCCGACATTACATACATAAGTCGTGATGCTCGGATACTGTAATTGTAATTCGTATAACTTATATTCATCCCTGCCAACTACGATAAGCTCGTTATTATGTTGAATAAATTGTTCTGTTAACGCTAGCCCAATGCCAGAGGCACCGCCTGTTATTAAAATAGTATGACCTGTAAGCTTCAAAAAAATCTCCCCTTTCTCTACTCAAATGTAGAGGATAGAGGAGGTTTTTTCATTAACCTATGTTAATTTTCTACAGATTCTACTTAACACTATTGGAGTAATTTCGAGATAGGAACCGCTTAACCTACAAACATAGATGACGGTGTACCTTTAATACCGAGCTTTATACTGAATAGTCCACCAGCATTCGGTTGTTTTATCAGTTCTTCCTCACTAAGCCCGACACGAGCGGTAGTAATATATAAAGTGTCCAGTTCAGTTCCGCCAAATGCGCAGGAAGTAACCTGGGAAGCAGGAACAGCAATAGATTGCAGCAATTGTCCGTTATGAGGATTCCATCTTGTTACGCACCATCCCCCCCAATGAGCTACCCATAGCATTCCTTCGGCATCGATAGTCATACCGTCGGGAGAACCAGGCTGATCTCCGATTTCCACAACAACTCGTCGACTACTTATATGTCCAGTATCTAGATTGTAGTCAAATGCAACGACTTTTCTCGTTGGTGTATCGATAAAGTACATCGTATTGCCTTCGGCAGACCAAGCTAGTCCATTGGATATGCTGACATCTGTTAGCAGCGTCTCAGTATGATGTGCGCTGTTCATACTATATAGCGAACCTTTCGCTTGTTGATTTGACAACGACATCGAACCTGCTAGATAACGACCTCTAGGATCGCACTTACCATCATTGAAGCGATTATCCGTTAAGGATGCCTCGACTTCAGCTAGCAGTGTCAGCTCTTTGTTTACTAGATTATAGCTATAGAAACCATCCTGAAGCGTTAATACGATACCGCCTGATTGTCTTGGAGCAAGAGAGCTGATATAGGGCTCGATTGTAATCATTTCATCATCCTGCGGCTGCTCGGGTAGATGGATATGTAAGCGATGTCCTAAAATATCAAGCCAATATAGCTGGTTTGTTGCTTCATTCCAAACAGGTCCTTCTCCAAGTGATGCCTTCGCATCGCATACTAAAACAACATTCGTCGACGTGCTCATCAATAACCCCTCATTTCAATTGTAAAGTGATATGTATATTCAATTGTGCAATAGATTGAATAAACATACAATACCAATCACATTTTATCTGTATTTCAAGTTATTGGAACAAAAGTAAATGCTGCATCGTCTAATATATGTATTCTGCAATAGTTTGGCTTCCGAAGCTACTTTGCTTGTTGGGTAATCATTTGGAAAATGATTGAAAGATGTAGGAGGGACAGTTGTGCAATTATTTAGAAGTAATAAATTTTGGTTAGTGCTTGCGATTGTTATTATCTTCTGTGGCTTCATGGTGTGGATCGTCACGCAAAATGATCAGAGTAAATTAGTGAGCGATGAAGCTGAACCCGAAGCAACACCGACAGTTCTTCTTACCGATAATAATGAGCAGGTGGGCGAAGAGGCTACTAACGGGCCAACGGAGGTAGCGGACACTACTACACCAACGCCAGCAGATGAGCTTGCACCGCAATATTTAACAGGCTCACTCCAGGATGATTCATCGTATGATGAAGAGAAGATTGAATCAATCACAATACAGTATGGAAGTAACGAACCTTACACAATACCGAAGGATAGAGAGTATGTCATCCTCCAAAGTTTATATTGGATAGATTTATTGGTAGCTGAAGCAAAGGATCAGACAATAACAGAGGATAATGTTATGATCCATATTAATAGCGTCGACAAAGTGGTTGCAGTCCCGTATAACATTACCAAAAATACGTTTCAGTTAGGTAACAAACTGTACTATGCTAGTGATGGAGTTGCAATGCTGATGTATGGACAGTTCAAACAAGAGTCACAACTAGCAATGATAGATCGAATTTACGCTGTTGCCTGGGAAGAGTCTAGAGAAAGTGAAGCTAAAGTCGATGAAAGTTTTCGATATGATTATGATCAATTAATGATCAATGATATGGATTTCCATGGTTGGAAGCAGAACTTATTGAATGATTCAAATTATATTAATGTAGCTAACTATTATGATAATGGAACGGATACAGTTTCCGATATTCGACATTACGAAGATCTTGCTATTGTATCCCAACGTGAAGTTTTGTTCATATCAGATAGCGTAGCAACAAAGGATGGCATTAAGATTGGACTAACGAAAGAAGAAGTGCTGACAACACTTGGCAAACCGAATTTGGAACGCGAAACTCAATGGAGCTATCAGATCGGTGACTATTTGAAATTCCGTCTTTATTTTGAAAATAATAAAGTCGTACTAATTAGTCTTACACTGCCGCTATAGCTTAACCTGTTCTTATCTTTTATTTTTGGTTCAACGCAGTAATTAGTGCTCAACGAGACGAAAGCTTCACTGGAGCGGACCCAGAAGCCCCTATTCGTGGATTTTTAGGTCAAATGGAATTCTAACGGACCCAGAAGTCGTTATTTATCCTAAATGGAGCCCGAATGCATCTATTAGTGTGGAATAAGCGCAACTGTGTCCGGTAAGTTCGAAAATAGAGGCATATACAGCAAATAAGACCTCTGGAGTCCGCTAACGCTCGAAAGAAAACGATCTCCCACCTATGACCACGACCCAGCTAAGAGAACTAATATCCCTTCTTCGCCACAGCGGGGAGAACTAACCGCTCTCCTCCGCTCTAGCGGAGAGAACCAATCACTGTGGAGAAGCGATAGCGGTCGTTTTTGTCCTCGGATTTACACCGCTATTCCCATTACGATAAATCCGAGGACAACGGCGATCGGAACGGTGATTGGTTCTCGTAGCGGTCCTGATCGGAACAGTGATTAGTTCTCGTAGCGACCCTGATCGGAACGGTGATTGGTTCTCGTAGCGTCATTTAATATAGTCAATAAAATTACTTGCTGCACTCGAAAGTGGCAAATTACGCATAATCATTAAGCCTACTTGAGATGGAGGGAGGTGCACATCTAATTTAATCTCAAACAGCGATCCATCTTCTAGCTCCTTCGAGACGAATTCCCTCGTTACATAAGATATGCCAATTCCTTTACGTGCAAACTCAATTAAGAGATCGACACTTCCCACTTCGATCGCGGGCTTGAGCTCATAACCATACCCTTGCATTAATTCGGTAATCGCCATACGTGCCCGACTATTACGTGAAAATAGAATAAGCGGGTATTGGATAAGCTTATCTAGAGAAAGTACGACATTCTTAAGCTCGGCGTAACTAGCTCCCGCCACAAAGCAATCCTGTAGCTGAATCCCTTCCTTTAGCTCCAACTGTGGATCGACTATTGGCATACGGACAACGCCTAGGTCGATTTTCCCTTCTTTCAAAAATGCAATAATTTCTGGCGTCGTTCCATGAATCAAATGGAGCTTAATAGCAGGATGATCGCGATGGAATTGTTCTAGATAAGCGAGTAAATAATGTTTGAACAAAGAATCACTGCCGCCAATCCTTAATTCTCCACTCTCCAAATTTTTTAATGCAGCTAATTTTTCTTCTGCTAAAGTAATAAGAATTTGCGATTGTTCAATATAAGAATATAGGACGCTACCTTCTGATGTTAGCGTAACCCCTTTAGAAGTTCGATAAAATAAAGTCATCCCAAAGCTTTCTTCAAGCTGCTTTATGGCATGACTAACACTAGGTTGTGTAATATATAGATGATTACCAGCTTTCGTTAAGCTACCTGTTTTTGCAGCCCAGTAGAAAACTTTGTACAGCTCATAATTGGTCATAGACATGGTCTATATCTCCTGTCCGATATATTGATTACTTGTATAGGTGTTATTTGTATTATAATTGAACAAATAAAGAGAAGCTAGTAGACACTGTAATTCATAGATAACGTTTGGAAGGAAAGATAATTATGGAAGCAACAACGTTTGTATTGTTTGGAGCAACAGGCGATTTAGCGAAAAGAAAAATCTACCCTGCCTTATATAATTTATATATTGATCAGAAG
>DXHF01000534.1 GCA_019113605.1 Candidatus Paenibacillus intestinavium | reverse complement strand
ATAATGTCACATTACTTTTCGTACTGTAGTCATCAATACGTTGCTGAAGAATATGATCTAATTCTATAATGGCAAGTTTGAATAGTTCATCAGCTGTTGTAATCGCAGCCGTCCCTTGAGCAAAAAAGGTGTCAGGCTTCATATCCATCTCATGCTTACTTAAAATTTCTTGATCAAGTAAAGCGAGATAGTTTTGAATGTTATTAGCAATGTGATCTCCATTCTCCAATAGATCCACATTAACGGTATTTTGTGATTCTGCAATTTTTGCGAGCGATTTATTGAGATTGATTAGAGCAACATTACTTTTAGATACTTCTAGCAGTAACTCAATGTTCATCTCATCAGTAAGAGTTCGCGAGGAAAGAATACCGTTGCCCCTGCCGCGAATAATTGCTGAATTTTCGATCAATGCGGGAAGTTCCTGAACGGCTAATCTCGTCAAGTAGTATGAGTTAAGCTCGCTATCAAGTGACAAATCAGACTCGTCAGCAATGCTGACTATAGCTTCTTTTATATGCTCAATCAGCTGTGAATGATGGATAAAACTATCTGATGGCAATAAGTTTTCATAAGAATCACTCAGTGCATTCCATTCTTTATGAATTGCAATCCATTTTTCATACGATTGAGGTAGATCTTTCTTCCGAAATGTTGTTTCGATGTGTTCAATCATTTGCAGGATTTCTTGTTGCTTTGCTTCAATATCAAACTGTGCTTTTTGATTTCCACTTAAGTAACCATTTATTAGACCACGTTGCTGTTGTACTTGTAGCATGAAAGGCATCATTTCACTGATCTGCTCCACACCAACTTGTTCGCCTTTAATAAAAGTTATTTTACTTTGCTGTGTTGAATTCCAAGTGTATAGCAAAATAATAATTGGAATGCTAAATAGTATGCTAATAAGTATAAACTTTTGCCCATATTTTAGCCTAGATAGGATCGAAGTAAACGGGCTTAATAGTTTGTCTAACATCTTCTGTTCCCCCCTGATGATATACTCTCATGCTTATTATTTATATATTACCAAGTAAAACCATCAAGACTTGTATTAAATGTCACAGTCAATCGGTAAATCTTACAAATACCACCAATAGGAGTGCAGACTACAGCTAAATTATCAAATGGATCAGCAGAATGCTATGGTATGATTAATCCACATAGAACTACTATAAAGGAGCAGAATAATGACTCATATATTATACATAGAGGATGAACAAGAAATTGGTAGCTTAGTATCACAGCAATTAGTCGATCGTGGTTATGAGGTAACTTGGCTACAATCGGGGGAAGGTGCGGAGAGCCATGTGGATCAGGTCGATCTCGTTATACTTGATGTAATGCTACCAGGGTTGGACGGCTTTTCGATCGGGAAAAGATTGAAGAAAGCTAGCGATTCGCTGCCTATTCTAATGCTATCTGCTAGAACGGCGATGGAGGATAAGATCGAAGGGCTCAGCTTTGCGGATGATTATATTACGAAGCCATTTCATTTGGACGAATTAATTGCTCGAATTGAAGTATTGCTGCGTCGTTTTCAGAAGCAGGAGCAGTTACTTCTCATTCAGCATTTACAAATTAATACGAAGGAAATAAGCATTACGAATACGTTGACGAACGAAGAAATTCAATTGACGGGTAAGCAGTTTTTCTTATTTCAATGTTTTATTCGTCATCTCAATCAAATTTTATCCAAAAACCAGTTATATGAGCAAGTATGGGGAGAAACTTATATTGAGGGTGACAAAACATTAATGGTACATATTCGTTACTTAAGAGAAAAAATTGAAGTTGATCCATCGAGTCCAACTATTATTGAAACGATTCGCGGTATCGGATACCGGGTGAAGCAATGAGAAAACTATTTGGCTCGCTACAAGCGAAATATATGCTGCTCATTATTTCTGCGATGGTCATTGTTCAATTTGCATATTTATTGAGTGCAATACTTATGACAGAGATACAGAATCGGATTGAAACTAATAGCTCAGCTGGGGCTAACTATGAAATGATTGAGCGCAGCTGGCATAAAGACATGACTGGGCTAGCAGCGGCTAATGAAGCAACGATCAATACAGTATTTGAACGTTGGGCAAGCGATTACCCAGAAAGCTCAATGTTTTGGGTTGATGAGCAAAGCCATTTAGCGAGTAGCTGGCAGCTCAAATGGGATGCGCCTTCCAATTGGTCAAGCTCGTATATTGTGTCCTTTATGAAAGAGCGATACGGTAGTGATCCATTCACCGTTGTTGCGCTAGTCGGAGATGATGCTACACGTGGATTTGCTGTACTTGAAATTCCTCGTTCGGCTTTCGACCCGCCACTAATAAAAATATATGATCAGTATGGACAATGGCTTATTATCGGTGTGGTCATCATCATAATGCTCTTTATTATTATTTCTTATCTGTTTTTCAGAAGTATTCGCAAACGACTATTGTATTTGCAGCAGGCAATGAATAATCGTAATAACGATGGTCTGCCTATTCCAATAGCAATAAGTAAGGCAGATGAGATTGGTCAATTGGAGAATGCCTTTAACCACATGGTCGCAGAGCTTAATGAGAGTAAGCTTCGCGAACAAGAAGAGGAACGACTTCGTCAGGAGCTAATTGCTAATTTATCACATGACTTAAGAACACCTTTAACAAAAATTCAATCTAATGCCTATTCGTTAACGAAGTTAGATTTGCCAATTGAAAGTAAACAAGCGGTACAATCCTTGCAACGTTCGGTAGAACAGATTGATTTGTTAATCGAGAATTTAATGTCCTATACACTGTTAATGAGTCATAAGTATCGGTTGGAAATAAAGGATGTTCAGATGATTCGCTTTATGCGGGAGCATCTAGCAACTTGGTATGCGTCTTTTGAGAAAGCAGATTTTGAGATTGATGTTTCACTTGATGGCATGCAGGAATTTGTATGGCAGGCTGACCCGATCTGGCTAGGAAGAATTATGG
>DXHF01000533.1 GCA_019113605.1 Candidatus Paenibacillus intestinavium | reverse complement strand
TGAACGAGCTGTATCATTAAAGCTTGTAAATGGTTATAGTGATGGTTCATTCAAGCCGAATCAAGAAATTAATCGTGCTGAGTTCACAGCGATTTTAGTTCGTGCAATGAAACTGGAGGCTGCAAAAGGTGAAGTGAAATTTACCGATGCCAATAAAATTCAAGCATGGGCTCAAGAGTACATTCAGCAAGCAGTAGAGGCTGGTATACTAACAGGCTATAACGATAACACATTCCGTCCATCTGGTGACATTACACGTACAGAAGCGGCAGTGATGGTTGTTAAAGCATTAGGTCTAGAGCTTGTGTCAGAGGAAGAGTTAACTTTCACCGATGCAGCTAAGATTCCTGCTTATGCAAGAGCCTATGTTGCAACAGCGGTTAAGCATGGTTTGGTGACAGGATACAGCAATAATACATTCGGACCAACTAAAGTAGCTACTCGTGCGGATGCTATTGCGTTAGCACTCCGTGCGCTTGATTACAGAGTAAGCTATAAATAATTGAACTGAATGTTTAATAATAAGCATGGGCATGAATTCAAAAAGAAGCTTGACGTCATAATGGCGCCAAGCTTTCTTTATTTGTAATGCAAAATTTAAAACTAACTAAGAACGATGGTGACGGCGACGTCTTTTCGCAATAACAAGTAATCTTTGCCCAGGTCTAAGACGAACAACTAATGTCTTTCTGTGTTTCATCGAGAACACCACCTTATATCAAGATAAACTAATGTATGTAAATTAAATTAGTTTGCGCTAGACGGATATAATGAGTTGAAATTAAATGTGTTTTATTGATTACTTGCTTTGAAATGTTTCATGTCCAATAATAAATTGAAAATATCCGTCGGCAAAGCTACGCTGTTCGTTAATTGAGCAATACAAGTTATAATCTTGTTAATCAAGATATGTCGTAGCGGCGATTACATCTAACTTAGCAAGTCGTGATTACTTTATTCGTATCACATCGGATGATTAGATGTTGGTCAACTGAAAGTGGAATCGGGCATTCGTGAGGACAAAATATATACGTTGTCTAGTCGAATTGTTAATAAGAAGTTTGGTCATTTGACAGCTGATCGTTTGTTAGAGGTTAAGGAGCAAATTGATAGGTTAATCTCAGAATAGATTTATTATTGAATATTATCTTGCAAGATATTAAGTAACACATACTAATACACACCCAACGTTACCCAAAAACCCTGTCCGTATTTGTAGCCATACTGTAGCCGAAAGCTATAAAACTAACAGCTACAATAAAACAACACAAAAACCCGAGGAGCGTTGCTACACGGACTTCCCGGGATCATATAAAACGTATGGGTACAACGCAGGAAATGAGGGAGAAGAGTTCAACTCCCCCCAAGGTAAGTGAGAACCTTGATTGCAAAAGTGCTTTAAATAACACCAACAACGTATTGAATCAATCTCATGTTATCAGTAACATGAAATAATAGTGGGGACGAAATCGATTAGTATTGAATATAAGGTAACTAAAGAGAAAAAACTAACCGTGATGCCCGCATACGGGCATATGAACCGTCCCTATATGTCACCTGGGTATTATTGTTTTGAAGCTCCTTGCGCCTGAGGGATGTTATCCATGTCAAGGAGATTCATTTGACAGAAGTATTCTAAGAAGTTTTTAGCTTCTTTGATTTTTTCTTCATCTGTTCTTAATGCTATGATATCTTTTAAGATTTGAGCAGTCCAAACGTTATCGAAGTAACGGTATTTACCAGAATTCCATGTCAAGCGTTCAGGAAAGTTTTTGTTGATATAATAATTCCAGAAAAGCATATTTTCTGCTTCTTGATCTGTGAGCTTAATTTTAAATTCCGTATGGGCCGGGACCATTCCATCATTGCTAAGATCGCCGAAAAACGTTTCGTTTACCATATAGAGGCCGAAAATACGTCTTTCTGTTTCTGATTGATCGGATCCTCTTGCAGTCAGAAGACATGCACTGTTCGGAAGCAAACGAGCTACTCTGTTTGGTTGACCTTTATTTTTTCCATTTTGAACCTTGCCAGTAGACGCTCGCCAGTCGGTAAATACATTTTGTTGCTCTTCCTCGTCCAGCCATAAAACAATTTGTGAGCTCTCATGAATTTTAAGGTTTTTTATTTTTTCTCTACGCTGCTGTTCAAGCGCCTGCTGCGCCTCTACTTCTTCACGTTCTCTTTCAAGTGCTTCTTTTTTTATTTCCTCTTTTGCAATAATTTTCTGCAAAGATTTTGCGGTATTTCGGTCATTTAGTTTAATAAACTTCTCAAAGGCATCAGGGTAAACGAATTTTTTAGTATAATTATTAAAATCAATAGTGATGACAGACTCATCATGATCCACGATATTTCCAATACCAAAGACTGTATGAGTTATTTTTTCATTGATTAAGTTCACTGATCCCACTCTCCTCGTATAAATATTTAGGTATTAAATTAACACCTATTATTTTCTGACTAGCTTGCTTTCGATTGACGAAATAGAATGAGAAAATGGTTTTTTACATCAAAAAACCGCACTCAAATTCTGTCGAAAGAAGTTGCGTACGATTATCGTTTATTATCTAAATATTCTTATAATTATATATTACCATATATCCAAATATATTTCAAATAGTGAATTGACAACGGTGTATTTTTATCGTATAATTTAATATTTTTGTGTGAAACTATCATCTTTGTCGGCTATCGAAACTCAACACATGTGGAGTGCGTGATATTGATGGTAAGGAAATTGTAATCCCGATAAACCCATGATATTGCTAATACAATCGTGCAAAAAAATGAGGAAATTAAAAATTAGTAATATTACTCTATT
Source organism: Candidatus Paenibacillus intestinavium (assembly GCA_019113605.1). GTDB lineage: Bacteria > Bacillota > Bacilli > Paenibacillales > Paenibacillaceae > Pristimantibacillus > Pristimantibacillus intestinavium. Next base: position 7,825 of record DXHF01000533.1, on the reverse strand, counting down.
TGTACGAACAAAGGTGAATGTGACCTAAAATCTATTCTTGACCAAAAGCACCAAAAAGAGAGCTTTACAAACTCATCCCAACACGCCCAAAACAAAAAGCCCCCTTACACCGTAAGGGGGCTGAGCATTTATATTCTGGTAGGACGGGCGGGGATCGAACCCGCGACTTCTACCCTGTCAAGGTAGCACTCTCCCGCTGAGTTACCGTCCTATGCAATACAAAGTATAATAGCATAGGCTAACGATATTTTCAAGCTGTAATCTAGTAATTTTAGCAGAAAAATATTTTAGTTTTCTTTAATTCATAACACCCTCTAATTATTGTTGCAACATTATGAGTAATTATGACGTTTATAGAGTTAGTTAATAATTAAAGTATTATGCTTCGAGAATGACTTTTTGTTACATAGTAGTCCAACAAGAAGTCAAACCAATTAGGGGGGAATATAATGAAGAAGAAAAGTTTGTTTACTGCTGCACTTTCGCTAGTGCTAATACTTGCATTAACACCAGTTTTACATGCATTTTCAGATGTGTCAGGTCACAAAGCAGAAAGCCATATTTTAAGTTTGAAGGAGCGAGGAGTAATTAACGGTGTTAACTCAGATGCATTCAATCCAGATAAAGAATTGACCTACGCTCAAGCTGTTTCTTTGCTTGATAGAGCTTTTGAACTGGATCTAAGTCGTTTCCGGTTTGTAAAACAACCTGTAGCTAGTGATATGTATGAAAATGTAGCTAATGATCAATGGTATTCTGAAGCATTTGTAGAAGGCTATTACAATGGCGTGGAATTTGCTGCTGATGTGAATCCTAATGATTCCATTAGTCGTGAGGAATTTGCATCAATCTTAATGGCTCAGGTAGATCGTAAAGGTGATTACCCACTAATTGAGATCTATATTGACTATCTTGATGCTAAGGAAGTTCAACCAGATTATAGCAATGCGATTCAAAAGCTTCTAATTCTAAAGTTCGCTGAGCTTACGGAAGATCAGAAGTTTAATCCAACCCAAAGCATTACCCGTGGTGAAGCAGCACTTTGGCTAGATAAAGCACTTCTTTTTGCTGATAAGCTTACAGTTAATGAAGAAGTTGAACCATCAAGCCAATTTGACAATGTAAAGCTGACGACAGAAGCATTAACGGATACAGTGAATAAAGTAACCATTTCTGCAGACGTACCACATCCAGGCTATGGCATAAAGGTAACTAATATTAAATTTGTTGGTGATATCGCTTATGTAGATATTGAGATTGTTGAGCCACTACCAGATATGATGTATCCTCAAGTGATTACAAATGTGTCTGCATCTATATATGTAGATAAACAATATAAAGTTGAAGTCGTAGAAAAACAATATATTAATAAATCTGTAGCTCAATAATAATGGTATGAGAACGCTATTTAGTAGCCGAAACATTGGCAAACTATTCAGCGTTTTTTTTATGTAGAGCACTCGTAATGACCTTGCTTAGCATCGTATCGAATTGACTTCTATGAAAAAAACATCATAATGATACTAACTATTGTTTAGGGGTGAGTAATGATGAAAGCTTTAATCGTTATCGACTACACTATTGATTTTGTTACAGGAAAATTACCATGTGGTGAACCAGGGATTGCGCTAGAACAACGTATAGCGGAGCTGACGAAACAGTTTGTACAACAAGGTGATGTGGTTGTTATGGCAGTAGACCTACATGAGGAAAATGACCAATATCATCCGGAAACAAAGTTATTCCCTCCTCACAATATTAGAGGTACAGAGGGGCGGAATTTATATGGAACGCTTCAACAGGTGTACGAAAACTATTCTGATGACATCTATTGGTCAGATAAAACGCGTTATAGTGCATTTTGTGGAACGGACCTTCAGCTTCGACTAAATACGCGAGGCATTCGTGAGATTCATCTTGTAGGCGTTTGTACTGATATTTGTATATTGCATACCGCGGTTGATGCGTACAATCTTGGATACAATGTCGTTATCCACGAAGATGCTGTAGCCAGCTTCAATGCTATCGGCCATGATTGGGCGCTTAGCCATTTCCGCGCAACTTTAGGGGCGCAAATCTTTAATAATGGGGAGCCAGTGTAACTATATGACTTCAGAACATTTTATGCTTCATACTGATAAATATCAAATTAATATGATGTACGCTCACTGGAAGCATCATACGCATCATCAAAAAGCGATTTTTGATTTGTATTTTAGAAAGTTACCATTTGGCAACGGCTTTGCTGTTGCTGCTGGTCTGGAAAGAATTATTCATTATATTAAGGGGCTAAAATTTTCTGAAGAAGAAATTACATTTCTATCTTCGCAAGAGGAAAACTATGACCTACCATTTCTAGAGGAGCTTAGACAATTCAAGTTTACAGGTCATATTTATGCTGCTATTGAAGGTACATTGGTTTTTCCTAATGAGCCAATATTAAGAGTAGAAGCATCGATTTTTGAAGCTCAAATTATTGAGACAGCAATATTGAACTTCATGAATTATCAATCACTAATTGCGACGAAAGCAGCGAGAATTAAGCAAGTAGCGCCACATGATATATTGATGGAATTTGGTACGCGTCGAGCACAAGAAGCGGATGCAGCCATTTGGGGGGCGAGAGCAGCTTGTCTAGTTGGCTTTCATGCAACGTCTAACTTGAGAGCGGCAATGCTGTTTAATTTACCAGCTAAAGGGACGCATGCTCATGCATGGGTGCAAATTCATGATAGTGAGCAGCAGGCGTTTGATCGTTACGCTGAGGCGTTACCTGATGATGTAACTTTACTTGTAGATACGTATGATACATTGCGTGAAGGCGTACCTCATGCCATTGAAACAGCACGTAAGCTTGCTGCCAAAGGTAAGCGAATGAAGGCAATTCGTCTTGATAGTGGAGATCTTGCCTATTTGTCTAAGCGTGCTCGTGAGATGCTCGATGAAGCGGGTTTTCCTGATGTGAAAATTGTAGCTTCTAATGATCTAGATGAAAATATTATTGTAGAATTGAAGGCACAAGGAGCGCGAATTGATAGTTGGGGAATTGGTACAAAGCTAATTACAGCTTCCGATAATCCTGCACTTGGTGGTGTATATAAGCTAGTTGCTAAGGAATGGAATGGGCAATACGAGCCCGTCATCAAAATTTCCGGAAATCCTGGGAAAATAACGACTCCCGGAAAGAAAAATGTATACCGGATTGTGAATTTAGACACTGGAAAAGCGGAAGCTGATTATATTGCGATGGATGATGAAGTGCTTGATTCAACTTCAGAACAGCCGTTAATGCTATATGATCCAGCTCACCCGTACATACGTCGCAAAGTAAGCCGTTACACAGCTTTACCATTGCTACATCCTATATTCGTGGCGGGGGAATGTGTCTATAAACTCCCTACTGTGCAAGAAATTGCCCAATATCATCAATTACAGCTTGATTTGTTTTGGCCAGAAACATTGCGTAAGCTGAATCCTGAAAAGTATGCTGTTGTGCTAAGTGATAAAGTTTGGAATATTCGTAAAGATCTATTGAGTCAACATAATAAATAAAAGAAGAAAGGGGCTTCCATAAGTCTGAACTGCACCCCGTCAAGTAGACAGTACAAAAAATAAAAGTCATTAAGCGGCCTTGGTCCTGAATTCCATTGGACTAAGGCCGTTTAATTTGGCTTGCAAGCGTTCGTAATTGTAAAAGTGAATGTAGTCTTCAATGTCGCTCTTCAGTTGATCAAAGGTTTGGTAGGTATGCAAATAATACTTCTCACATTTGAGCGTCCCCCAGAACGATTCCATCGGCCCGTTATCTATACAACGACCTACTCGGGACATGCTCTGCGTTATATTAGCTTCGTCCAGCAGTTCCTTGAATCGTAGCGATGTATACTGGTAACCACGGTCGCTATGCAGCATAGGCGTACCATTAGGAGCTGCCTCCAAGGCCAAATCCAACGTCTCAAATACAAGAGGATTGTTGTTGGAGTGTCCCAGCACATAGGAAACTATCGACTTATCATGGAGGTCAAGAATAGCACTTAAATAAGCCTTCTGGCCATTTCCGTACTTGAATTCAGTGACATCGGTTAACCACTTCTCATTTGGCGCTTCCGCTTGGAACTTGCGGTTAAGGATGTTCTCCGCTACCTGCTGAGGCGTAGATCGCTCGTACTTCTTCTTCTTTCTACGAATGACAGACTGGATTCCTTTAATCCTCATTAGGCGTTGCACCCGCTTATGATTAAGCGGGTTTTGCAGTTGTCGTCGCATATGGAGCGTTAGTTGTCGATAGCCAAAGATACCCTCAACCTTTTCATACAAAGACATCATAACCTCCATCAATTCTCGATTCTCTGTCTCTCTCTCACTAGGGGCACGATTAAGCCACTTGTAATAGCTTGATCTAGGAATCCCAGCAACCGCGCATAAAAGCTGTAGACTGAGCGACTCCTCCTGCCGGACAGCTTGTATGGCAAGATAGACGTTCTCTTGCCGATGTTGGCTTAGGGACGCCTCCTTTCCAACTGCTCTAACTTTTTTAAGAATGCGTTCTCTGCACGTAACCGCTCATTTTCATACTTTAGCTTCTTCATTTCGAGCTTGTGACGATCCGTATCGGTTAACTCCTCAGGCGCTTTCGATCTCCCACGGCCGTCTTGTAAGGCTTCCTGTCCGCCTTCTTCATACTTCTTGACCCATCCGTATATTTGCTGATAGGAGACTCGGAACTGCTCCGCTGCTTTCCGATAGTCTTGTTTATGAGCGAGGCAGTACAGGACGATGTCTATCCGTTCCTGCCATGTTGTAGCGCGACCTTTGGTCATAACTGTTGTTCCTCCTGTATAGGATTTTAAGCTGCTATGACCATTATACTTGTCAACCCAACGGGATAGTTGGTTTCTACTAGCAATTTTATAGTTGTCGATCACCTCGTATTGCGAATATGCTCCGGATAGATATTCCTGTACCGCTTGAAGCTTAAGCTCCACCGAATAGCTTCTATTGTGAGTTCGAATCTCTAAACCTTCATATCCGTAAATCCGATAACGACGTCGCCACTTGGCTAAGGTTGATTTTGATATGTCGTAAGCGCTAACCGCTCCTTTCACACTCATTTGGCCATTTTCAATCTGTTGAATGATAGCAAACTTCTCTGATGCTGTATGTTCTCTTTTAGACATAAAAAATGCTCCCCTCACGATAAACAGGTTTTATTATTTCACCTGTCTACCGTATGGGGAGCATATCAGTCAGTTTTTACTGACTATCTGGACAGTCCCTTTTTCTTGCTCTCTTATTAGAATGAAGGTAATTGATCTAAGTTATTGGCAACGGTATCGTCAGGCTCAGAACGAATATGCTGCTCATGGTCTCTACCTTTGAACAGTTGTAAATTTTTGATCTCCTGATTACTAACCATTTCTTGAGCTCGCATATAATCAACAATTTCACCAGAAGAAAGCTTGAATTCTACTATACTTCCTGCTGCATTACGTCTTACTGCGACAACTTCCTGCTGCTCTGACATTGACATACACATCCTCGCTACATAGTAGACGGTAGACCTTGTTGAACAATTTCCATTAAGCCCGTCTTACCTATATAGTCTCCAATTGTATCGCCATAATGCATTAATTTAATTTTTTGTTGCAAGTGGTCTGGTAGTGATAATAATTCTTCTAATGTAGTATGTACTAAGCCAGGGCTTTCAAGCTGACAATCATGATAGATTGTTTGCACGCCATCTTTCACTAATTGCTCTAATAGTTGTGGATTGAAGGTCATATCTGCTGAGTAGAAAAATCTATCATTGAATAAGATGGAATAACTATCTTTATTCGGAATATGCTGCGTTTGAATCAACTTAATATTCAAATCGGGAGCTAATTCATAATTAGTATTAGGAGCTAATGGCACGACGTGAAAGAAGTCATCTATGCTTATAAGATCCCCTTGTACTAGCCCACCTTTGAGACAAGTTTCCCATAATGGCTCCACTAACGACTCGGCAATATATAAGGTAGCCTTTTTTTTGTATTTAAACATCATCTGAAAAGCATATAATTCTAAGCCACCTACATGATCAGAGTGGATATGACTAATAAGCACACCATCTAATTGATCGAAGCTATGGCCTTGCTCATAAAGGGCATGGGGTAATGTAATGCCACAGTCTACTAACAGGTTGAACGAATGTTGTTGTATTAATGCATTGTTATTATAATGCAGTTTCGCAAACGCATTACCAGTGCCTATCATAGTAATTATCACATAGAGACCTCCTTAAACATGAGCTAAGTTTTTATATTATATCGGATAATGATCATTAACTCTGTAATCCAGCTCACAGATATAACGTTCTTTCAGTTATTATTAATGGATAGGTCTGGCTAACCATTTTCTTGCATTGTAACGAAACTGTAAATCTTATTCAAGATGTCTCGCTGAAAAACTTTGAAATGTTAATTAGTTAACACTAGTTTTCTACATTAGATCTTTTTCATTTTAACGCAACTTTTTATTTACCATGGAGTCTAACTTCTTAGGAATGATAATAAATTGGAGGTTAAGACAAGCGATGAAGCATAAGAAAATTTTCATTCTATTAAGTATCGTTATGATTTGGAGTGCAACAGTTGCACTTGCAAATGCATCTAGCTCGAAAATTAAAGTGATTATTAATGATACCAATTTGGGCGAGATAGGTGAAATGATTGATAATAGTACATATTTACCACTTCGTAAAATTGGTGAATCTTTGCATACTATTGTTGATTGGAATTCGAACACAAAGACTGCAACCATTTACTCACCTAATGTGCATATGTTTATTTATAATAGTAGTAATGGGGAAGAGACTACATTTGGTGAAGTGAAAAAGGGATTTAGTGGAAAGATTAAAGTGTTTGCACAAGTAGATAATGTAGGCTTAAAGTTAAACGCTACAAAATTTACGATCGTTGATCCCAATGGAAAAGAAACGTTAATTCAAGAAATCAAAGTAGAGAAAAATCGCGATAATTATTGGTTCGTCACAGAAGAGACGAGCTATCGTTTTTCATTAAGTGGAAAATATACGATCCGTTGCTATATGAAGCCTGAGAACAGTGAAGAATGGACTATTACATCAGAGAAGTTAATTACTTCATCCGCGAACTAAATCTGTTTGACCATAGCATAACATTCTGTTAACATGATAACGTATAAATTATATTCAACCGAAATGGGGTAACTACTGTGACTGAACATCAACATGATGAAAATTGTGGTTGTGGCGAAGACCATGAACATGAAGACCATGTGTTTATCATAGCAAATGATGAAGGCGAAGAACGTGAAATGGTAATGGTATATACATTTGAGAATGAGGACATGATGTATGCCGTATTACTTGATCGTCAAGATCCAGAGCAAGACGGAGTAATTTTCCGTGTTGAAGAAGAAAATGAGGAAGCTTTCTTAGTCGGTATTGAAGATGATGAAGAGTGGAATCGCGTTCAAGCTATCTATGAAGAAATCGCCAACACTGAAAACGGCGAACAATAATAGCAGCAAGTAAAGCAGTGATGAGGGCTTCCTTATCGCTGTTTTTTTGTCCTTATACATATAAAAACTGCATTGCCAATTTGTTAGGTGTGTCTAACAAGCGGCGATGCAGTTTTATTGTAGTGACTACTATATCGTTAAGAAATGGCTGTTTCTTCAAAAATAACTTTGACGAATTCGATGTTGCGATCCTCGGGACCTTTAACAGGTAGACCAACCTCAACATGCTCAATAATATAGTCAATATTTTTTTGTGAAATAACTTCACCTGGTAGTAGAATTG
>DXHF01000532.1 GCA_019113605.1 Candidatus Paenibacillus intestinavium | reverse complement strand
TGTTCTGCGTTTAGGGTAAAATGTAATTGGGTCACTATACTTCCTCCACATGTTAATCGTCGTTGATAACATTGTACTATGAGGGAGGTGTAGTGACCTCTTTCTTTTTACACAATTATACGGACATAACTAGTATAGACATCAAAAATGATGTCTAATGCACAAATTCAGCTCATTCGATCACTATAGACGTCAAAAATGATGTCTAATGCACAAATTCAGCTCATTCCATATCCGTAACTTAAAAACATGCTAAATCCCGTAATAGGACGGGCTAGCGATAACTAATTCTACATGTATTGGATCATTGTCGCATATAATGAACCAGTTATTCATACGTTTTGCTTGGACGCATGATCATATAGTGCATGCTTTCGTAGTTACTTTTTATTAGCAAGAAGTACTACGAGATGTTAATAAAAAGTTTTGGGAGGGAAAACATGAGCAGGTCATCAGCTAGTACTAAACGAAAATCAAGAAAAGTTCCGAGAGCAAAGCAGCAGGCTGTTCTACATGCTACACAAAGTACAAGAGTGCTATCGCAGCTACAAACGAACAGTTATATTCCTCATACGCTGCAGAAATCTGTTATGCCAGCAATTAAAGCGTCGTTGCCCCCATTGGATCCAGCTACTACCCAAGAACGAAAATTAGATTGGAAGCCTGCATTGCAGCAATATATTACAAGTTATAATCAAGCGGAAACAGATCAATTCGCGCCACGTTTAAATGATTTGTACAGCGATATCATTCATCAAGAGCGTGTAGAGGAAAGACTTGAGCGTGTTCGTGAACGTGAGCTTTTACGGGGCGTTCATACGGAAGGCAGTGAAACTAAGGCTGAAATTGTTCAGGTGAACGAGTTGGATCGTGAAATGATTGTACATCTCCGTTTATATGTGAAAAGAAGATTACAACAGGATGGTCAACAATATATAGAGGAACGATACGATCATGAGCGTGTATGGTTAATGAAAGATCAGGACAAATGGTTGATTACAAAAATTGAACCGATGATGTTAGAACGTAAACCTAGGTTCGGTGGAGCAGTGATGGATTGGAGTTCTGAATATGAAGCGGAAGAAGAGCCGCAAGCGATTGCAGTACCATACTTAAATCCAGATCTTATTCCCAAATTCCGTCGAGTGAAGCAAGGCAAACGTTATCGGCGTGATCTGGTCGTTGCTTATGCGGATCAATGGTGGAATAAGGGGAATCCTACTTACGATGAATTTGATTCAAATTGTACGAATTATGTTTCTCAATGTATCTTTGCAGGTGACGTACCAATGATTTATACTAATAGAAGAGATAGTGGATGGTGGTATAAAGGAAGAGAGCAAGGTAAAGAATGGTGGAGTTACAGTTGGGCAGTCTCTAAGGCATTGGCATCTTTTCTAATGAAGCCACGCAATCAAGGGTTGCGTGCTATAGAAAAAGCGTATGCGGATGAACTTGAGCTAGGAGATATTATTGTGTATGACTGGAATGGAAATACACGCTATCAGCATACGACTATTGTGACGGCATTTGATGCAAAGGGTCAGCCACTCGTTAATGCTAATACAACGGCGGGCAGACATCGTTATTGGGACTATAAAGACTCTTATGCTTGGACACCTAATACCCATTACCGCTTTTTCCATATAACCGACTATGTATAATAGATAGTGGCACTAATATTCCTTATCTTATATTCAGATCAATTATTCATTAATCGTAGAAATAATAATTAAACTTATCATTATTAATGATAGTAGTGGAGGAAAAGTAATGGGAAGCAAAGTTAAGGTAGGTCTTGTTTACGGTGGTAAATCGGGAGAGCATGAAGTTTCATTGTCCACCGCATTTGCCGTAATGAACGAATTCGATTATAGCAAATATGAGATAAAACCTTTTTATATTACGAAGCAAGGTCAATGGATTACTGGTCCATCGATGATAGAGCCACCTGTATCTGGTGAGCATTTACGGTTGGAAGCAAGTGCTGCGACAAGTCAGGGGACGACTCACTCCGCTTTGTTTTCTATTTTCAGCGCGCTAGATGGTGTGCAGCATGAACAACAAATCGATGTTATATTCCCGTTATTGCATGGTACATTTGGTGAAGATGGAACGATTCAAGGGCTGTTTGAAATGGCTAATATTCCTTACGTTGGCACCGGGGTACTTGCTTCAGCTGTAGGTATGGATAAAGTATTTATGAAAAAAGCATTTGCAGATGCGAATCTTCCGCAATGTGTATTCCGTTACTTTACTAAGGCACAATGGTTAAAGGATCAATCTTTCTTTTTAATGGAATGTGAAATTGCACTTGGTTATCCTTGTTTTGTAAAGCCTGCTAATTTAGGCTCAAGTGTAGGGGTATCTAAAGCGAATAATCGTGAAGAGCTCATTAAAGCTATTGACTACGCATTCCGATTTGACCGTAAAGTTATTATTGAAGAATTTATTGATGCGCGTGAAGTAGAAGTTAGTGTGTTGGGAAATGATGAACCTAAAGCATCTGTCGTTGGTGAAATTATTTCTTCTAATGATTTCTATGATTATAAAGCAAAATATATTGATGGCAAATCAACAATGGCGATTCCTGCTAGCTTGGACGATACTAAAATGGCAGAGTTACGCGAAATGGCAGTTACAGCATTTAAGGCGATTGATGGTAGTGGATTATCCCGTGCCGACTTTTTCTTAGAAAGAACAAGTGGCAAAGTATTCATCAATGAACTGAATACTTTACCTGGCTTTACGCCATTTAGTATGTATCCATTATTGTGGCGCGAAAGCGGACTTAATTATCAGCAATTACTTGATGAGTTGTTGAAGCTTGCTTTTGAACGCCATGCCGCTAAGCAACAAATTGATTTTGTTGGCGATAATATGTAGTAATGCGAGTGATGCCCGTCCCTACCACAGTGGAGACGGGTATTTTCTTAATAGAGGTAGTTCAAAAGCCAGACAATTTGAACTTGTACCATATAGTAGAAGAATATGGTGTTGCTTCATGATATACTTATGAAGGGTGTTCAAAAACCAGATATTTTGAACATGGACTTATATAGTGTACAAGCAGAATTATGAAAATATGAATAAACAATATAAATGTAATGAAGGTGAGGATAACAATATGGGATTTCAAACTGAATTTAACTCCGTATGTAAATTCAAATCTGAGCAGGAGCTTTATGAATTATTAGAATACGGCAAGTGTAAGATGGTGAAACAAGGGTTTAGAATCTATCCGACTGGACAGAAGGTTATTGCCTATTCACCCAACAATGAAGCTATTGCGATTGTTCGTATATCCGCTTCTATTGCTGAAATTAATTTTCAAGGTGAAGAAGTTACCGCTGTTGAGATGGATCTCGTTCGAAAGTTAACAGAAGAGGAAGCGCGCGTACAAACGGAATTAGCATATGAGATGTTCTTCGGAGAGCGGTAGTAAATGAGGGTTAGATTTGGTTTTGTCGCAATGAGTACTATACTTGAAAATGCATCTCCATCGAAGACGATGACGTATGCAAGCTTTTCTAAGCTGGCTGATCGTGAAGCTGCGACTAGGCGCCTTGAGCAAATCGCACAACAAAATCTGCATAACACATTACGTTTGTTGAAGCATGCTTATCATCATGATGTTAAGCTATATCGTTTCTCATCAAAGCTTATTCCACTATCTACGCATCAAGCATTAGCTGAATGGAATCCATATCCTTCATTAGCTGACGACTTCAAAGCCATTGGCGACTATGTTCAAGAAAAAGGGATTAGAGTATCATTGCATCCAGATCATTTCTGCGTATTCAGTACACATAGACCAGAGGTGCTTATTAACTCTATTAGAGATATTGAGTACCATGTCAGCATGCTGGAAGCAATGGGACTTGATGAACGTTCTAAATGTAATATTCACATGGGCGGTGCATATGGAGATAAAGTAACCTCTAGTGCACGTTTTATTGAACAATTCAGTAGTATTCCAAACCGTTTGAAGTATCGAATTACACTAGAAAATGATGATAAAACGTTTAATGTAGAAGAAACATTATTAGCAGCAGAGGCAGTAGCCGTTCCAATGGTTCTTGATATTCATCATTATGAAGTTAATGCTGGTCATATTTCTGAGCTGATGCTTTTTGAGCAATTATGGCCACGAATTCAAAGAACATGGGAAATTGAAATCCAGCGCTTAGAGCTATCTAGTGGAGAGCAGCTTCCGGTGAAAATTCATGCAAGTAGTCCGAAAAGTGCCTCAGACCGAAGAGGACATGCTGATCTTGTTGAAGCAGCTCCCGTTCTAAAGTTTCTTAGGGGGATTGCACCAATGACTAGCTATGTTGATTGCATGCTGGAAGCAAAATCGAAGGATCAAGCAGTGTTTCAATTGATGGACGAGCTCAAGCAGCTTGCATTGTCGTCTAGTGATATTACAATTGTGGATGATGCTACTATTGAAATAATGAGTGTGTAATCGCTCTCTCACATGAGGTTTGAAGCTACTATCAAATTATTATTATATGGAGAGAATGGCGGATGCATTACAGAGTATAGATAAGATTATGAGAAGAAAGAAGAGTGATAGAACATGAATGAAGAAAAATTGCCCCCAGTTGTAGGCAGTAAGAGTTTCATAGCTGTCGCCATTAATTGTGCAGCAAAAGCAGGAGAATGGATCAAAATAAAACTAGGTAGCGTTGAGAATTTGGAATTAAAATGCTCATCTGCGGATCTTGTTACGGAAATTGATAAAGGCTCAGAGCAACTGATTAAAAAATTAATTAGAACACATTTTCCGAATCATGCATTTCTAGGTGAAGAAGGTGTTGAACCCGGAGCTGCTGCGTCATCTAAAGCTATTGCTGAAACGAAGGATGCTGAATATTTATGGATTGTTGATCCGATAGACGGGACAACTAATTTCGTACATGGATTTCCATTTTTCTGTGTTTCGATCGCATTAGCTTATAAAGGGGAAGTCATTGTTGCAGTAATCTATGATCCAATGAAGGATGAGCTTTTCGTAGCGGAAAGAGGTAAGGGAGCCTATGTACATGGTAAGCGTCTAGTGGTTTCACAGGATGCAACGCTAGAGCAAAGTCTTATTGCAACAGGTTTCCCTGCAGATCAGATCTACGCGCTACCGCTTAATATGAAGAGTTTACAGCATATTGCACCAAAAGTACGTAATATTCGTGTGTCAGGCTCAGCGGCATTGCATATGGCATATGTAGCAGCGGGACGTCTTTCAGGTTTCTGGGAAATGAATTTGAACAGCTGGGATCTTGCAGCAGGTTCACTTCTTATTCAAGAAGCGGGTGGTATGGTGACGGATATCGATGGTAGCCACTATACATTAGAGGTACGTAATATCGTAGCGTCTAATGGCACAATACATTCACAGTTTGTCGATGAATTACAGAAGTCTTTACAAAATAGTAAATAGTAGCTGTAATAAGTGTAGTTAAAGTGATATTTGTCACGGTACGAATTGGAAAACTCCACTAAGATTAGAGGACATTAGTGCAAAGGAGCAAAATATATGAAGATTCGTCAAAGCATAGTCAAGAAATTTGTAATTGGTATAACGGCTGCCTCGGCCATTACATATGCAACAAGTGCATTTATTTTACTTGTGATGAATGGAATGTTTGAAACGGTACCAACAGGGGCGTTTGTAGTAGGAACTCTTGCTTTCGGGGTGTTTTGGACTGGATTATTTGGTTATTTTGCTGCGAAATGGTTACTTCGACCTTTACTAGCTTTGACTAATAATGTCACTGATGCGGCTACTGGCAATTTGAATGTAGCTTCAGTAGAAATAAAAAGTCAGGATGAAATGTATAAGCTTGGTGTAGCAGTAGATACAATGCTAACTCAATTCCGGACAATAGTAGAAAGTATTAAAGAAAATTCAGTACAAACAGACAAGCATGTACAGGAGCTACAAGGTGCCGTGAATCAGTCGGCAGTTCAGCTAGAAGGATTAACGATTCAATCCGAGCAAATTACATCAGGTACGAGTATGCAGGCCAGCTCAACACATCTACTATATTCATCAGCAGATGAATTATATCAATCAGCACTTCATATGCAGTCCGAAGCGAATATTGCCAAGGAGCGTACGGAGGAAATGAATCGCGCAGCGACCCAAAGTGAGGAAGTATTCCGTTCATTAGTAAACGGAATGCATCAGCTAGAGACATTGAATAAAGGCTCTTTGGAAACGATTGAGCAACTCAGTGAGTTAGCGGATGAAATCGGTAACATTTCAAGTGTAGTTGGTGGGATTGCCGATCAAACTCATTTATTAGCGTTGAATGCGGCAATTGAAGCGGCAAGAGCTGGTGATGAAGGTAGAGGTTTTGTTGTAGTTGCTCAAGAAGTTAAGTCATTAGCAGATAGTAGCGGTAATGCGGTTGGCGAAATTCGTGAGCTAATCGAGCAAGTTCAGCTAGGTGTAGCTCGTGCTGTGCAATATATTAACGAACAATATAAGTTATCAAGCCAAGAAGCAGCCAACGGTGAAAAGTTCGCCCAAGCTTTCAATGAAGTCAAAACGGATGCTGCAACGGTTTCAGTAACTGTAGAAAAAATGGTGGATTTACTGGCAAAACAAGCCATTCAAGTTGATGAATCGCGTGAACAGACAAGTCGTGTCGCTCAAGTTGCTGAAAATATTAGAGAAGGCGCGGAACTCGTTCATGATACTTCGCAGCAACAAGCAGCAGTGATGGAAGAAATCGCAGCATCGACAGACGAGCTACGTGTAAAATCAACTGATCTCTTGCAGAAAGCCGCTTACTTTAGAACGTAAACGGTTATGTCATACAACGATAAAAACCGCTAGTCGATGAATCTGACTAGCGGTTTTTGTGCGTTTTGGGTATGTGAACGCGAACGGTTAATCGTTCGTCGCATCCAACTGAGGTTCAAACCCAGCAGCGTGTACGGTACGAGTTACACAAGCGGTGAAATGTTTGAAGCTTCAATAAGGTTAAAGCAATGTGTACGGCACGAGTACACGAGCGGTCAATGCCCGAAGTTTTCAATAAAGGTTCAAAATTGGGCTTTCAGAACCGAGAAGATGAAGCGCTACTTGAGAAATGCGGAAGCGCAAGTGTACGTGGTTGATACACGCGATACTACAATGTTTCTTTGAAGGTTCAAAAAGTGGACTTTCAGAACCGAGCAGTTGAGACGCTACTTGAGAAAGACGGAAGCGCAAATGTACGTACCTGGTACATGCGATCCTACAATGTTTCTGCAAGAAACATACATCGGAAGCTTACGCTAGTACTTTCCAAGTTCGTTTCAAATGCGATGCCGAATAACCCTCGAAGCTTAATCATCGTTATCAAAGTCCACTTTTTAAGCTACCTCTAGAGGAGAGTTTCTGCTCCGTCGATAAAGACCTCACTCCCCGTCACATGACTTGACCCAGTGGATGCTAGAAATAGTACCAAATTAGCGACTTGCTCAGCACTACCCGGACCGTGCTCAAGTGGCTGTTTACCTTCAGGATAGGTAACTGGGATTTCAATTTCACTAACTTCTGGCTGGCGGAAGGTGTTTTCACTAATGTTCGTTGCAATCGCACCCGGGCAAATAACATTAACTCTAATTTTGTAGCGGGCAAGTTCCAGTGCTGCCATCTTTGCAAAGGCGACTTGACCTGCTTTGGAACTACTATATGCGGACATGCCAAAGCTAGAAAATTTTCGACTACCATTAATTGAGCTTGTAACAATAATACTGCCACCATTAGTTTTCATATGTGGAATCGCATATTTTACAGTTAGAAAGGTACTTTTGAGATTAGTAGTTAAAGTTTCATCCCATTGATCTGCTGTAATGTCTTCAATAGGCGCTACAGTACCATTAATCCCTGCATTTGCAAAAATAATATCTAACTGACCGAAGGCTTCTATCGCTTGTTTGACAGCATTCTCAACACGTTCAGGATTGGCAACATCAGTATCAATAAATAAGCAGTTGCCTCCTGCTTGTTCAATATGCTGTACCGTTTTTTCGGAACGCTCATTGTTAATATCGACTAATACAATTTTTGCACCTTCCTTGGCCATAAGAAGAGCCGTTGCATGTCCGATGCCTGACGCTGCTCCTGTAATTAGTGCTACTTTACCTTGCAGTTGTTGCTGATTCATTGTGTATTCCTCCTGAGAATTGTATGGCTACTTCAAAAACTTCTTGGTGAGCGTGAAGTATTGCTTTCGCAATCATTATTATTAAGATGACCAATAAAGTGAGAAATACCCATAAATATAAGTAAAGTAAGCAATAAATTAAAATTGCTATTCCAATCGGAGGACGCTCCAAGAACAAATTGCTGTTCCAATCGCCGTTGTCCTCGGATTTATTGTAATAGGGAATAGCGGTATAAATCCGAGGACAAAAACGAACGCTATCGCTTTTCCACTAGCAATTAGTTCTCTCCGCTGTTGGAGGGGTAGGGGATACATAAAACAAAGTAACTTTTCACATAACGGTAAAGGTAGAAGTACTTGTTAAGGACGTATTGCATCGACACGAGCGAGGATAATCGTTTGAGGAGCCGGATGGGCTAGTCCGCATGTCCGGATAGAGCTGCGAAAGGCCTATGTGCATGCGCATAGGCCTTTCGATTTTGTTGGATTCATTTGCAAATGTTAGTTGGGAATTTATAGGGAATGATTATTATGATATAGTTTTTCGATATTCATTCGGGGTCAATCCTTCATGTTTTTTGAATACTTTGC
>DXHF01000531.1 GCA_019113605.1 Candidatus Paenibacillus intestinavium | reverse complement strand
TCTGTGGAAAATTAACATAGGTTAATGAAAAAACCTCCTCTATCCTCTACATTTGAGTAGTGAAAGGGGAGATTTTTTTGAAGCTTACAGGTCATACTATTTTAATAACAGGTGGTGCCTCTGGCATTGGGCGAGCGTTAACAGAACAATTTATTCAATATAATAACGAGCTTATCGTAGTCGGCAGAGATGAACATAAGTTGAATCAATTACAATTACACTATCCGAGCATCACGACTTATGTTTGTAATGTCGGAATAGAGGCGGATTTGCAGTTGCTCATCGACCAACTGCAACACAACCATCCTAAGCTCAATATTATTATTAACAATGCAGGTGTCCAATATAATTATTCTGCTCTAGATGGTACTCATACTTCACAGCAAATGGACGAAGAAATAGCTATTAATTTGAATGCTCCAATTAATCTAACCTCGCAGCTACTTCCGCTACTTGCTTCGCAGAGTGAAGCCGCAGTCGTTAATATAACCTCCGGATTAGCGCTCGTACCGAAAAAATCCGCTCCCATATACTGCGCAACGAAGGCAGGGCTGCATATCTTCACTAAAGCATTACGTTATCAGCTAGAGCACACGAATATAAAAGTATTTGAGATTATTCCACCTGTTGTCGATACCAATATGACAAAAGGCAGAGGATCTAACAAAATTTCACCCGATCAGCTTGCAGCACAATTCCTTACATTTTTCAAAAAAGATCGATTGGAAATTCCGATTGGCAAAGTGAAATGGCTAATATTAATTAATCGCATTTCCCCTGCATTGGCAGAACGTATCTTGAAAAACAGCTAATTTTTGTTACATTATGCCGTGTCTAACAAACCTCTTATTATACTAGAATAAGGTCAACATCCCGACAATTTCAGTGTAACCATCATACACTCTTTCTATCATTTTTTCATAAATCTATATTATCATTAAGCTGAGATTTCAATTTTTTTGAAAGGAGTTAGTATGCATGAAAAAGACAGTTGTAGTTATTTTCATCGGATTAGTTTGTATTGTCGCATTTCTAGTATATAAAAATCTTAGCTACGAGTTTAATTTTGATAAAGGGATTAAAGATACAGAGTTGCTCTCACCTTCTGGAGACTATACTGCTCAAGTATATTTTCATTATTATGGTGGGGCTGCTGGAGGTGTAAATGTTTATGTAAACATTATTTCTCACACTGAAAACAATGTTGAGAGTACTGTATATGCTAGTGATGCAAAATCAAATTTCCGTATCGAATGGACAGATAACAATAAGCTATATGTTAAAAATGTAAGCGGAAATGAGGATCGAAGTATAATACTGACTATTGGTAAAGATATATACGATGAAAGAGGAAAAGCATGCTCCAAATATAAGATCAGTAAGAAGTATTCTTGTTACAGTAAAAAATCTAAAAACATTCCTATCATTAATTAGACGAATAGAGTCAATCCGCCCATATTCCTTCATTGCATCAATACGATACAAATTGATATCGTTCATCATAAATTCAAATTATGTTCAGAGTATGTTCTTAAAGATCTGCAATCTTCTCTATTCTACAGCCATCATCCAATGTTAGAATAGAAGTTGTAGTTTAATATATATTAGGAGCATATCAAGTGAAAGTACATCCAATTTACTTTTTACGTATAACCGGTCTACTAGACGGTATTTCATTACTTATTTTATTAGGTATCGCTATGCCCTTGAAATACATTTGGGGAATAGATCAAGCTGTGACGATTATGGGCAGTATTCACGGTGGGATTTTCATAGTATATTTACTAGCTATTTTACTGACTGTCATTCGGGTGCAGTGGAGCTTGCTTTGGCCTGCTGCTGCAATGGTGGCAGCCTTTATACCATTCGCTAACTTTATACTGGAATGGAAGCTCAAACAAGCGCAAGCAAAATATAGTGTAAAGCCATTCAATTATGCATTAATCGTCTATAGTATTGTATTCTTTTCTTTTATTGATTTGTTTGCCCAGCTCCCTGTCATGAGTACATTCGCTGCCTCGGTTGGCGCTAGTACGTTTCTTGTTGGATTTATCGTAGGGTTATACTCTTTGACCAATACGTTCGGCAATATTTTATCTGGAGTTTTGACCGATAAAGTGGGTCCCTTCAAAATAATGATGATTGGCTTGCTCTTAACAAGCATTGCTTTACTGCTTTATCAATTCGTCGATTCGCCAGCAGTATTAATTATTGTACGAATTATTCATGGCTTTGTCGCTGGTCTTATTGTTCCTGCTGCGTTCACTTTCTCGGCCAATACTGCGGTCAATGGACAACAAGGAAAAAAAGTAGCCTTTACCGGTACATTTGTTGGATTAGCTGCCATCGTCGGTCCAGCTTTCAGTGGTATAGTCGCAAGCAAGCAATCTGTTCCATTCGTGTTTACATGCGTAGCTATATTAGGTCTTACATTAGCGGTACTATCAATTATTTTTCTTCGGAAATATAAATTAACTAAAAAAGATAAAACCGAGACTAGCGTACAGCTATCTGGCTCAATGTTCAATGCAGGAGTATTAAAAGCTTATTTAGGAGCGTTTTTCTTAATGTTCTCACAAGGCGTAATTGCTTATTTACTTCCATTACATGTGCAAACACTCGGGTATGATTCAAGATTAAGTGGTACATTGCTAAGTACATTCGGAATTATTGCTGTACTAATCTTTGTACTACCGACTAATCGAATTTTCGATCGAATCGCGCCATCTATTACGATGGCAATTGGTATATGCCTTATGGGGGTAAGTCAGCTGCTTATTAGTCAATCAACGACGACGCTAGCACTTCATGGCGTATTAGCTCTATATGGCATCGGCTTTGCGCTATTGTTCCCATCTATTAATACGATGCTCATTAAAGCTACACCAGCGAAGCTTCGCGGAAAAGCTTACGGCTATTTCTATGCCGCTTTCTCACTAGGTGTTGTTGCTGGCTCTTCCATATTAGGCTGGCTGCCTTTATCAATAATCGAAGGCTTTATATTTACGGGAATTTTACTACTACTATTTGCTGCATATATTATCGTTAATAAGAAAAAAGATGTTGCGTTGAATTATTAAGCCTCCACAAAAATGAAGGTATATGTACAAAGTTGCTACTGAAAAACGTAAAGCACTTCGCTATTAGCCGAAGTGCTTTTTTCGCTGATACGTAGATAACAAAACTCCGCCAATAATGAACAAGGAGCCTAATATTTCTACTCCAGCGATTGGTTTATACAATAAGATCAATCCCATAATCATTGCTACAAAAGGCTCTAAATTAGATAGCATAGAAGCTTTCGAAGCATCAACATGCCGTATATTGTTATTCCAAATAAGTGCTGCGATACCGTGTACAACAACAGCCGTACCTATTAACAATGCCCAATCAGAAATATTAGTACTCATTCGCAAGGGAGTATCTAGTGTAAAGGCAAATGGTATTGATACAATAAACCCGACTATATTCGAATATAAAGTAATCGTTAATGGATCCATTTTTTGCGATAGTACTCTTGTCATAACAATCATAATTGCAAATGTTATCATTGTTACAACAATCCACAGCAGCCCTTTATCCAGATGCACCGCAGATAAACTACCTTTTGCTACAACAAAATATATACCTAGAATAGCAACAATTGAACCTAGTAGCATTCGTATCGTAAGTTTTTCTTTCAAAAAAATGGCTGCCAGAAAGCCTGTTAAAATAGGCGTGGTTGCTAATATTAAAGCGGATGTTGTCGGATCCGCCGTCTGCAAACCGGCAAAGAAGGACCATTGATTAATAAATACACCAACTACGCCCAATATTAAAATTGAAATGAAGTCCTTTTTATTGACTCGGCGGAAGCCTTTCTTATAAGACGATAACCCTACTAAAAATATAACAATAAATAAAAGCCTTAACGATGTTAATAAGGATGGAGAGAAATCTTCGACTAAAATTTTTCCAAAAACAAAATTACTTCCCCATACGATTACGCATAAAGTTAGCCATAAATAAGCTTTAAACATCAAAAGTTCCCACCTTAAAATATGATTGTATTCGATCATATCACGATAGCTCATTATAACTTCATGTCATCCTACATGCAAAGAATCCATCCCCTGATATAACCGCTACTGGTTTCTGGTCAAATTAAAACAACGCGCACCGATTCAATATCGATGCGCGCTGGTAACTTAGCCTTTTAACTGTTTACTTGAATCCATTCATTGGTTTAATGATTCAGTTTATTCATTTAGATCGCTATCTTCGTCACTTTCCTCAGCAGCGTCTCCCGCTTTATTGCCCAATGCTGCACCTATAACGCCGCCTACAACAGTTCCTACAGGGCCTAAAGCTGAACCAACGACAGCACCAACTGTACCACCGCTTACAGCTCCAACAACCTCTCCAGTACTGATCTCATCAGCGTCGTTGTCAATTTCTCGATTACGTTCATCACGCTTAGTCATATAATTTCACTCCTATTTTTTAGATTAAGGCTAATCTAAACGCAGCCTCCAGATTTAAGTTACCCTAATCAATCTGAATAGATACATCTATCCACCTACTTCTCAAACTCTCCGTAGTCTTTAATGACGACTTTTGCATGGCAATGCACCTCAATATTAGGATATACCTCATCCCAGTTCAAGCTACTCCATTCCTTATAAGTAAGGGAGTTTCTTATATATCTCCCTAGTCCTATACTATCGACGTTATTTTCTTGCATAGTGTCAATCATTGTTTGTGCTTCATCTGTAATATATTTCGAAATTAAACCTTCTAGTTTTTTTCGATCTTTATCGCTATCTAGGTGTAGATCACCAATATACTCTAATACAGAACCTTTAATATTCATATTAATATCAACTCTATAGTGATCATTTTCAATATTAGATG
>DXHF01000530.1 GCA_019113605.1 Candidatus Paenibacillus intestinavium | reverse complement strand
GGCCCTTCACTTTGGTAAAAGTGTGGCGGACAATGGTTGGGGTATGTTCACCACTTTCTTAACCTACAAATTACAAGCACAAGGAAAACAACTGATCAAAATAGACAAATGGTATCCATCCACCAAGACATGCAGTCAATGTGGCCATATCAAAGAGATGTCATTGTCTGAACGCGTATATACCTGTACATGTGGTGCAAATCTGGATAGAGATTATAACGCTGCAATCAATATTAAAAATGAAGGCATGCGTTTACTCGCGTGATCTTAACTAGAATGAAAGAACCTTTGGAACAAGGGTGTTAGCTCGGCGGTCTAAGACTAATTCGTTAGCTTCTAAAAGTAACGATTAACCGAGAAGCCTCCACTTCAAGATCTGTATAGGGATAAGTGGTGGGAGTAGTTCACGGATGTTTCATTCGGTTATGACGGAAAGCAACCGGTACTTAATCATATTGATTTGACGATTGCTAAAGGAGAGACTATTGCATTTGTTGGACCATCTGGAGCAGGTAAAACAACCATTTGTAGTTTACTACCAAGATTCTATGAAGTAGATAGCGGTTCAATTTGTATAGATGATATAGATATTCGTCAGTTTACCCAAGATTCTTTACGTAAGCAAATCGAAATTGTGCAGCAGGATGTATTTTTATTTTCGGGTACAATCCGTGAAAATATTAAGTACGGCCAATTAGAAGCTGATGATGATGCAGTGTGGGAAGCGGCGCGACGTGCCAAGCTAGAACAATTGATCGAAGGACAGGCTGAGGGGCTTGATACTGTTATTGGTGAACGTGGAGTAAAGCTGTCGGGTGGTCAGAAGCAGCGATTAGCGATTGCACGTATGTTCCTCAAAAACCCTCCGATATTAATATTGGATGAAGCTACTTCGGCATTAGATACGGAAACAGAATTAGCGATTCAGGAATCATTAGCCGAGCTATCCAAAGGTAGAACAACACTTATTATTGCTCACAGATTGGCGACGATTAAGGATGCAGATCGTATTGTTGTTGTGACCGAACAAGGAATAACAGAGCAAGGTAGTCATGACGTACTTCTATCTCAAGATGGCGTATACCGCCGTTTACATCTAGCACAATTTGGAGGATAACAGCTTGATTAAATTGGATTAGCAATTTAATCAAGCTGAAAGTCTGTTGCCTGTTCAAAAAGTAGACTTTTGAACAGGCAACTTTTAGATTGAAATGCTGTAAAAAAACTATTACTCTGTCATTTCACCCCGGATTCTACGATTTTCCACAAATTCATTCGAAGCCTCGAGATTATACCGTTTATCATGCTCAGTAGACAAAGGAATACCATCATTTCTTTTTCTCGATTCCAATTCAACGCCCTTCTCTTTGTTCGAAAGTTTAGACTTTGACTCGGACATATGCTACCTCCTGTCGTTATATTTGTGTAACTTTCATATTTTGCACTAATTGGTATGAAATATGTGAACGATTATTATAAACTCATGCTTAAGGCTCCTAGTACTTAGAGGTATATGGGTATATTGGAATACTTGGAAAGACTGAGGTCACAAGTAAATTAAAATTTTTTATGGGAAAATAGGAAAAAAGAAGGAAAACTGTGGTTGGTATAGAATGTAAATAAGCGGGACTGCAAAATACTTCATAAAATGACAAACCAATGTAGAAAAAAAGGCAAATTCGTCGAAAGGCGGAGACGCAAAGCCACGGGTCTAATTTATCGAGGGAAGCTCGATGAGATGATAGCCGGGTCGCTCAAGGCAAGTGGTTTTTTTTTGCGTCCAAAATACGTGAAACGAGGGTACATAATGTTGAAATGGAAGCAAGGGGTTAGGACATTAGTAGCATGTTCAGTAGTAGCACTTGTTATCGTATTGCTGGCAACGAATACGAAAATTAGTGCAGCAGCTATCCCAAATTTAGAAAAAGCTACGGATGTGCAAATTTCAGGAGATGGAATGATTTGGCTAGAAACTCAAGATGCTGGTCAGAAAAAGCTAGTCTATTTTAATACAGTAACAGGAGAGAAAAAAGACATTACAACGGGTAGCCCTACAGTCGATGCACCTTATCTAGCTGGTGACTACATCGTTTGGGCAGATAAGGGTGCTGAGCCTAATGCAACGATGAATTGGGACATTATGCGCTATCAAATATCAACAGGATCGAAGACTAAGCTTAATACTAAGGCTGGACAATATTCTAACCCAACGGTGGATGCTAATGGAGCGCTATGGTATGACCGTACGAATTATGGGTTTATGATGTACTACGATTTCTCTACGGGAAGAGAATCTAATATAGGAGAAGGTCGTTTTCCGGTGTTGGTTGAAGGTGTGGTCGTCTATAAGCATGCTAGAGACGGCGGTGTAAGTCTATTAAAGCTCAAAACAGGAGTAAAGCGCCCGCTTATTATGCTAGGTGGATCTAATCATATAGATAGCTTCGTATTTAATGGCACGCATATATTGGCGTTGCAGCGTAATGAGCAGGGTGAAAGCAAATATGTATCGATGGATGTGCTTAATAACACCTCTTCAGCTAAGGATGTAACGGAGTATACAAGCAAACAGCAAGAATATGCCATGATGGCGATAAGTGATACATATGCAGCATTTATAGAAAATACGAATGGCACCGCTGTATTGAAAACGGTTGAGCTGAATAAAGGTAAGGTTTCTACGGTTGCTATATCTGATGCAATGGGAGGCTTAATTGGTATAAATGGCTCACAGTTGTTTTATAGCAAGCCAGATGGGGGTTTAGCCTCTATCAATCTAGCTACAGGCAATAGTAATCCATCTCCACCCGATCAGTCTGGAACTGATAGCGATGGTGGAATACCAAATGGATCTGTGCAGGAGGAAGAGCAATATAGTGCGATTATTAATGCAGAAGGTGGGGAGCTGGCAACGGATGATCAGCGTGTCGTTGTCATATTCGAGCAGATCAGCTTTCCAGCTCCAACAAAAGTTAGTATTACGCAAAAACGTTCGAATCAATATCCGTTAATTGATGAAAATGGGAATGAGCTAGAGCTTGCGAGTGGGGTTTGGCAGCTCGATGCAGAGCAAAGCTTTATGAAAAATGCGCTGCTTCGCATGAGTCATAAGCTTCATTCGTACTCAGCTAGCGAGATCGATAAGCTCGGCATCTATCGCTGGAACGCGACAGTTGGCCATTGGGAGTATATCGGTGGAGCTAATCAAGCTGTAGCAGGATTTACGCAAGCTTCAATTGCTCAGAGGGGTACTTACGCGATTATGTATCGCAGTATTAGCTTTGACGATATACAGCAGCACTGGGCACAGCATGCGATTGAAGCGCTGGCAGCTAGAGACATCATTAATGGTGTTAGTGCAACGAGCTTTGCTCCGAATCGGTCGATTACTAGAGCGGAATTTACAAAGCTATTAGTAGGAGCGATAGGGATTGAGGCAGTAGTGGCTGAGCAATCATCGTTCAGTGATGTTTCATCTCAAGCTTGGTATTATTCATGGGTTGAAACCGCTGCTGCAGCTGGCATTGTACAAGGCTCAGGAGACAAGTTTAAGCCTAATGATGCGTTAACTCGAGAAGAGATGATGACGATGCTAGTACGAGCAGTAGGCACACAGCTAGGGGAGCAAAATACTAGTAGCACTGAAACAGAATTAGCAGCATTCAAGGATAGTGATGCTGTTAGTGAGTGGGCCAAATCTTCTGTGGCAGCAGCGATTCGCTGGAATCTTATCGAAGGTAATGCTACAGGACTGAAGCCATTACAATTAACAACAAGAGCAGAGTCAGCTACAGTGATCTATCGCTTATTGCTAGCGTTAGATCAACTTTAATAAGAAAAGAATGAGGAGAGATAAAGTTGAAAAGGAAAATGACTAAAGTTGTGTTAATATGGGCGCTAATGATGGCAGTGCTGTTCTCAGGCATTCCGATTTATCCACCGCTAGATTCGGTAATGAACAATAAAGCATATGCCTCTACCAATATGCGGATTGAGCCAAGTGAGCTGTCTGTCGAGGGCAATGAGACAACAAGTATTCGCTTTAGCTTCAATGCAGCAGATAACGGGGAAGAAGAGCATGATACTGTTATTATGGTTTGTACGCCGCAAAGTGATGGAGGCTCACCGATACCAGGGAGCATCATTAAGCGAGAGATTTACCCTACGAAAGCAGGCAATCAATATATTATTCATGAAGTAATATGGGATGGTACGATCAATGGTCAAAAGCTGCCAGAGGGTCGATATACCATATGTATATCCCCTGCTGACTATACAGGAAACAGTGTGTATTATGGTCAGATGGCGAGCTTTGAGATGGTTGGCACTGAGCTACTTAAGTCGCCGACATCTTTGCAAGCAGCAGCTTCTAGTAATGGCAGAACGGTTATTAGTGGTACTGCAGCAGCAGGAGCAGTAATTGAATTAGAGTATACGACAGCAAGCAGTACAGAGGTCAAGCAGCTAGGGACGACAACAGCTGGTACGAATGGAGTTTGGTCGCATCAGATATCATTAACTGCTGGGCAAATAGCTTATATTACAGCTAAAGCTAAAAAGAATGGCATTACTTCTAGTCATTCAGAAATCATCCGTGTAATGAAGGTGATTACACCATCCTTCCCGATGACTTGGGAAGCAGTAGCGGGATACTTCTACAAGACGGATTCAATCGCTGAAAGCATTCAAATAGCGGAGCAAATCGCTGTATGGAATGGAGTAACAGATGATGTCTGTAATGATCTAGATTGTTCTAATCCAATTCGCAATCTAAGCTCTATATTATTAGTCAATCCTGAAATAGAAGCATTACCAACGCAAGCCGAGCTAGCGCAATTTACAACGGATGCTCTAGATGCGAGATTACGCATTGTCAATCCAAGTGGGACAGCGCCGATTGATATGGCCAGAGGAGATTTTGTATATACATCCCCTTACTTTGGACTTGATGCGCTAATGCCACTAAGCTTCAATCTCTTGTATCTAAGCCGTAATTCCAATGAAGGTACTAGTGGCTTAGGTTGGCTGCACTCCTACGAATGGTCATTGACAGAAGAGGATAGCAAGCTCGTTTTACTAGAGCCAAGTGGTTCTCGTTATGAATTCATTCCATTATCGAATGGGAAATATTTTACTCCCAAAGGAACGAATTGGAGCTTAACTCAGCGATCTGGCGGAGGACATCAGCTAGAAACGGCATATGGAACAATCTACTATTTTAATAGTGCTGGAAGTCTAGAGTCTATACGAGATATTAATGGTAATGAGATTCAATTGGGCTACCAAAATTCATTGTTAAAGTCAGTGACAACGAGTGGGGCTTCATTCCAATTGAGCTACGATAGCGATAATTTGCTAGTATCAGTAGTCGATCATGCTGGACGCAGTCAACAATTTAATTATGATGCGAACGGTGATCTTGTTCAAATTATCGATGTTGACCACAGTGCGACGCAATTGCAATACGATAACGAGCATCATCTTATTGCTGTTACAAATGCTAATCGCTCTGGGACTTTATCGGTGACATATGATGAGGAGCTGCGTGTTAGCGGCTTAACGGATTATTATGGTGAAACGACACAAATGGATTATAGTGGAATTGTTGCACCTGTTGAACGGGAGCAGGAAGCACAGGAGCCAGCGGATGGACCTGTAAGCATTAATCCGAATAACGGGAGAGATATTGCAAGCTCCAATAAAGTATTACTTTCGGGTACTATGCACAATCTTGCCAATGCGCCAGAATATACAATTGTTGCTGGCATGCAGCCTGTTATTGCGAAGTACATCGAGGGGCAATCACAAGTGATTACATCGGCCATTACTAATTATAGTAATAGTGCCGTAGATTGCAGCTCATGCACAATAAGTGAACTACAATCGTCGATCACTGCGAGCAAGCTTAACCCGGTAGTCATTAAGACTGGCTACTTGAATTTAGAGGAAAGTGTCACCTTCGGTAGCGCAAGTAAACCAGTTATTCTTATCGCTGAAGGCATGAACACAAACAAAGATATTGCGGTAACGATTAACGGTAATTTAATTGTGAAAAATGGACTTAATGCCAATACGAATCTACAATTAATCGCCAAGCAAGTAAGCAATCAATACGGAAATATTTGGTCAAACGGTGCGATTCATCTTAATAACGACTCTGTTATAGATGTAGCAGATACACTTTACACATCGAGTCTTACCTATAATAGTGTATTATTGAATGTGAAGGCAAAGCGGATTGTTGTAGTTGGTGAACTGCACATCAATACGAAAGTGGAAATGAATATTGCGAATGAGATGTCGCTAGGTGGCTTAGTTTCCAATAATGATTTGGCCAATCTTACCATTACTGGAGGAGATCTATTCGTTCGTAATAACGTAAGCGTGAATAATCAGCTTAATATATCTACTGGCGGTGTATTCGCTATTGGCGGTGATATGACGCCGAATAAAACACCAGGTTTAGCAGCAGGTGTAGGTTCTGGGAAAACGATATTAACCTATCCGGTAACTAATGCTAACGCACTTATGCGAGCAGTTACATCTACAGCTACGTCAAGTACATCAGCATCTCCTTCATTGTCAGCTTCGTTAGCTACTGCAAATATTACGTCTTTGAAGGATGCATTAGGACGAACGACAAGCTATACATGGAATGATCGCTTCTTATTGCAGTCTGCGACATTACCAGATCAGACGAAGCTTAAGTACAATTATGATTACGGCAACCGTCTACAATCACTAGTAGATGGCAATGGCGTTCAGATGGCAGTAAATTATGATGAACGGGGTAATTTACAGCAATTTGTCAACGGTCAAGGCCAATCGATCGTTTATCGTTATGGAGATGACAATCGTATTGCTAATATGACAGATGCTTTAGGTCATAGGCATCAATATCGGTATGATACAGCAGGAAATATGGTAGGAACGACAGATGCGCTTGGTCAAAGTGAGCGTATTATTAGAAATGCCCAAGGTGCTCCAGTCTCATTAGAGGATGCGCTTGGGGCTACAACTGTGATTACGAATGATTCCTATGGCTACCCGATTAAAGTGAAGGATAGTGAAGGACATATCCAAACAATTACACGGGATGAGCTTCATCGTATTATTACGATTGATGACAGTAATGGTATCGTTCAGCATTATGGTTACGATACTAAGGACCGTGTCATTTCGCATACAGATGCTTTAGGACATATTGTGGGATACGAATATGATAGTCTAGGTAATCTACTTACAATGACTGATGAAGCGGGGGAACAAACATCCTACAGCTACAACGTAGATCGTCTCCTTTCGAACACGAATGCTGAAAGCATTACGAAGGAATACAGCTACGATGCAGCAGGGAATGTGATTCAATATGTAGATGGCAATGGATCACAGATTACGTATCAATATGACAGTATGGACCGCTTGGTAGAAGCAACAGATAGTCTGGGATCGACAATCACTTATACGTACGATGCGAATAGTAATCTATTAACCTCTACCGATGCAGAAGGTCATGTAACACAATATAGTTATAACAATGACAATCAGCTATTGACGACGACAGAGCCTAATGGCGCGCGTACTACACTGAAATACGACAGCTTAGGTCAGTTAGTGAAGGAAACAAATGCACTAGGAAATAGTACATGGTACGAATATGATGCCATAGGGCAGCTTAGCTCAACAACAGATGCATTAGGTAGCATTACGCGTTACGAATATGATGCAGTAGGAAATCGTACAGCTACTATTCAACCGGATGGTTCCGTCTGGGAAACACAATATGATAGCCGTGGATTAGAACTGAAAAGTATTGATCCTCTAAGCAATGCAACAAGCATAGAGCGTGATCTATTGGGCAGAATGATTGCTCTTACCGATGCAGAAGGAGCAATCACACGTTATAGCTACAATGAATTAGGACAAAATACACAAGTTATTAATGCTCTCGGTCATATGACAAGCTATACGTATGATGAACTAGGCAATGTAACAAAGATTGTTGACGCTTTAGGAAGCGAAACAGAGTTTAATTATGATGCCATTGGCCGTCTTCTGTCGGTACAAAATGCACTAGATGATGTAACCTCTTACCGCTATGATGCGAACGGTAATCGGATAGAGCAGACTAATGCAGCAGGGGCGACAACAAGCTATCAATACAATGAGACGAATCAGCTTGTTCAACGTGTAAATCCATTAGGTGAAGCTTTGTCCTATCAGTATAATGACAACGGTCAGTTGCTTTCGATGACTGCTGAAGATGGTACGACAACAGGCTATGAATATGATGAAGTAGGTCGCGTGATCAAGGCTATCTATAGCGATGGACAGCAAACGAGCTATAGCTAT
Organism: Candidatus Paenibacillus intestinavium; assembly: GCA_019113605.1. Lineage (GTDB taxonomy): Bacteria > Bacillota > Bacilli > Paenibacillales > Paenibacillaceae > Pristimantibacillus > Pristimantibacillus intestinavium. Next base: position 2,094 of record DXHF01000530.1, on the reverse strand, counting down.
GACCTTATAGGACGCCGCTTAGCCATGACAGATGGCTCGGGGACGACACGTTATACGAATGATGCTTTGAATCGGTTGACCGAAGTTATCGATGCACGAGGAAATAATATTCGCTATGAATGGGATCAGATGAATAACCGCACCCGTGTCATTTATCCAGACAATTCATCCGTTCGATATGGATATGATGTGCTGGGACGAGTGACAGAGGTAAGGGATGCAAGCAGTGGTCTCACCACGTATAGCTATGATGCGAATAGTAGAATGATAGAAAAGCGTCTACCGAATACAGGAGCATCCAAGTATGAATATGATGCGCTGGGGCAGCTGAATCGCTTAACACATTATTCAACAGGTGGAGAAGCATTAGAGCAGCTAAGCTATACGTATAATGAAGTAGGCAATATGCTGCAGGAGACACGTCAAGCAAGAGGCAGTGATGAGGATCGATCACAAGAAGGTGCCCATGAGCTAGAACAATCCGATTACGTCTATGATGCTCTGAATCAATTAATTGAAGTGCAAGCACGTAATGGGGCAACAACCAGCTATCAGTACGATGAAGTTGGCAATCGGCTTACGAAGTCTTCCGTTGAAAGTAGTATGACAACCGTAGAAACGTACACCTATGATCTAGCGAATAAATTAACATCATGGACCAATGGAGAACAATCCAAGAACTACACATACGATCAGCGCGGTAACTTGCTAGAGGTTAGTGGTGTAGCTAGCGTTACAGCCTTAACTTCATTGCAGGATGCGCTAGTGCTAGACGAGAATAATAACATAGAGAGCCTTATTGAAGAACCTGAGCAGTTGATTGAGGAAGCTGTAGGGGACGGTGCTGTAACAGAAACTATAGCAGAAACTGTAGCAGACGGAGCAGTAGCAGAAACGATAGTAGAAACGGTTGAAGGATCGCTAGAAGGTGTAGCTGATGCTGAAGGGAATCTAGAAGATGAGATCGTTCAGGATGAAGAGAAGAATGAAGCTACAGAAGACGCCGGAAACATAGATGAAGACCTAGCTGAGTCTATAGATTCTGTTATCACATCAAGTCTGCTAAGCGCAACATCAGGAGTTCTAGAGCAGTACGAGTGGAGTGCAGATAATCGTCTTGTCCGTCAAGTGAACGAGCGGGGAGATACAACAACCTATCAATATGATGGTGACGGTAATCGCATCTACATGGGTACGCTCGTAGGTAGTCGAGATGGAGCGAATCAGCATCCAAGTAGCTATCTAGAAGGGCTAAGAGATGGATGGGAACCCCAATATAAGCAGGAGCAACGAGAGCTTTATTTTGCTAACGATGTGACATTACCATACGTTGAGCCGCTAATGGCAAGTAGTGCGAATGAGCAGTGGAGCCAGCGCTATGTATATGGTGCACAGAATGAACGAATAAGCATGAGCTATAAGGTAAGTGGCGATGCAAGCAATGATTGGGAACCGACGTCAGGGGTAAGCGGGGCGAATGCAAGTGGAGCCTACACAAGTCTTCACTATCTAGCAGATGTAAGAGGAAGTGTGATCGGCTTAACGAATGATGCTGGAACAATCTCAGCCCGCTATCATTACGATGAATTTGGTAGTATGAAGGATAGCTATAAGCTAGACTTGAATTATGCAGGACCAGATAATCTATTCGGCTACACGGGACTTGCGTATGACTATGCAAGTGATCTGTCCTATGCTCGGGCGAGGTATTTTGATTCAGGGGTAGGTCGCTTTATTAGTGAGGATACGTATGAGGGTGTTATATCTAATCCTCTGAGCTTAAACCTGTATACGTATGTTCAGAATAATCCGTTGATTTATATTGATCCAAGTGGGCATTGTGTTGCAGGCAAAGATAAAGGTTGTTATGTTGATTCGTTTAGTGGTGTAGATAAATTTATAGATCATCCTCAGTTATTTAATAACAGTGAATTATGGTACCAGTATGAATCAAGCAAAGCCAATTGTAAAACGAATTCTTGTATAACAAACATTGAAAAAAAACAAGCAAAATTAGAAGGTGCTAGTGATGAAATAAGAAATAGTGCATGTATGTATGTAGATTGCTTTAGCGGCGAAGCTGATTTTATTGGT